>JBEAQM010000051.1:0-21002 GCA_041163845.1 Pseudomonadota bacterium
CGTGGATCATTCATAATAAACCCGAAGGTATCCCATCCGATCTCTCCTTGCCCTAAAGAGTGGTGTCTATCGACCCTGGAGCCCAGCTTAGGTTTCGAGTCATTAATATGCATCCCCATAAGATACTCAAACCCTACGATACGCCCAAACGCATCCATTGTCTCATCATACGCTGCTCTTGTACGAAGGTCATACCCAGCGGTAAATGTATGACAAGTATCCAGACACACACCGACCCTACTTTTATCCTCTATCTTCTCGATGATGTGCCCCAAATGTTCAAACCTGTATCCAAGGTTAGAGCCTTGACCTGCTGTATTTTCGATGACTAACTTCACGTTCGAATCTTTGGTCGCTTCTATAGCTCTGTTCATCGATTCAGCGATCACATCAAGACAACCAAACTCTGCTTCCATGAGCTTGTCATGATATGCAGGGTCCTTTAAGGAGAGCTTGACCAAATGTGATCCTGGATGAAAATTGAGTCTATCTAACCCCAAAATACGACATCGCTCTAACTCATCGATGAATGCTTCTCTTGATTTTTCAAGTTTGTCAATCTCTGGATGCCCTAGATTAATCAGATAGGAGTCATGTGGCAAAATATGCTTTGGGAGAATCCCTGACTTTTCGAGGTTCCGGTGAAAGGCATCGATCGTCTCACTCTCTAGAGGTTTGGCTACCCATTGTTTTTGGTTTTTGGTAAAAAGTGCAAACGCTTTAGCCCCTATCGCCATAGCATTTAACGGGGCATTATCTACTCCCCCACTCGCACTTACATGTGCTCCGACAAATTTCGTCATACTCACACCCTTTTTAAAATCTTTTGATCATTATTTTGATAGCATTCATTCTATCATGGAAAGTAATTTGATTCTTTAAAACACTATATTTGATGGTGTATTTCCCCTCTTTTTTGAGTTGCTGTGTAAAGGTGTTACCTTTTCGTTCTATCGCAGCACCTTCAAAAATAGGCTCTCCCTTAAAAATATGCTCCAAAATGCCCTGAGGATAGTGAGCACTTAAAACTTTTTGATTAAATTCATCCGCACCCATGCACTCTAATGCGCTCATACAAACCGCACTATGGGTAATCCTTAGCGACATGACGGCTTGCCCATTGCTATAAATTTCTGCTTTTACCTCATCCTCATTCTCATATACAAATCCCATATCTGCATATTTAAATGTCGGTGTCTTAAAGAGAATATAGGCACTTTTTTCTTCTGTGTATTCCTTGGTCGTACAACCATAAAAAAACACTACCCCAACTAAAAATAAAACGACTTTTTTAAACAACACTTTTTTTCCTTCTTCTTTTAAGGGCAGTATAGCGTTTTCTTAAGAGATTTTTAAGCACCCTATCTATATAATGCCATCCACAAGTTACAGAGGGCCCCATCGTCTAGCGGTTAGGATCCCAGGTTTTCATCCTGGTTACCGGAGTTCGAGTCTCCGTGGGGTCACCACTTTTAGCTTGTCTTTTTCCACATTGTTGGCCCCATCGTCTAGCGGTTAGGATCCCAGGTTTTCATCCTGGTTACCGGAGTTCGAGTCTCCGTGGGGTCACCACTTTAATCTTTTTCTCACTATAATTCTAAACAAACAAATCACATTTTATAACAAGTGAGCTTCTGATGTTTCGATTAATTTATATCACTATTGTACTTATATTGCCTTTACAGACGATGGCTACTACGATGTATGTAGTGAAACTTGCCGTATACAAAAATGGCGATGCTTTAAAAAAAGAGATTGATAAACTCTCTCCAGAAGCCAGAAAACTCACCCATATCACTATCAAAAAGGATAAGAACTTTGCTTCGTCGATTGAGACAGAAGAGAGAGAGATACTAGAAAAGCTTTTACCAGAGTATAAAAAAGTGTTTTCTGATGCATTTATCCTAGAATTTCAAAGAAAAACAAAACCCAAACCTATTCAGCCACCTCATATAATCCCTACTCCTAAAGTAATCGCCACGACTCCACCAGCTACACCACAAGAAATATCCAAAGAGTCAGCACCCAAAGAGGAAATAAATGCAACCATTGCCGAACCTATAGCAAAACCAGATATACAGACAAAGCAAGTTGAAAAAATGATGACACAAGAACGAGCAGCATTATCGCCCCAGCTTCAACCCTCCCAAGTGACAAAAACGGAGCCCAAACTTGAAACTATAGCGCAAGCCAACCAACCCTTCCCGATCATCCAGACCCCTCCTGAAGCATCAAATATCCCTAAAATTAAAGAGAAACTACCCACTTTATGTGACTTTGTAAAACAAAATATACAACCACCTCATCCCAAAACAACTAAAGTCCTTAACCCAAAACAACAAGATATCTCTCTGTATGAGCGTGTGCACCGAAAAAAACTTTACCTTTGCGCTTACGCACCAGATGAGTGGTCTCCAAACATCTTAATAGAGATCAATTTTTTGGATGACAAGGTCACATTTACCCCATTACAAGGAAAAGTGATGGCAAAAGAAGAAAAATATAAAGTCCAAAATGAAAGAATCTATATTTCTCAAGATGGTACTTATGATGACGAAATGTACAAAACGATCGAAAAAATCACAGACAATTATTATCTTTTGACGACATGGATAGGGACTAGAAAACTCACAAGCATTCGCTATTACTTTGACTTAGAGAAAGCCAAACAATACCTTGCAACATTAAGATAATTGAAGATTGGTGGAGCATAACGGGATCGAACCGATGACCTCTTCGCTGCCAGCGAAGCGCTCTCCCAGCTGAGCTAATGCCCCAAAAGTATAATTTTAGAATCGGATTATAGCATACCCTTCACGACTCATTACTTAGTTTATCTTCTTTTAGAATCTCCACATCACTTAACACTGATTTAACACTACTTATATATCATTTTCTTATCATAATTATAAAAAAGGATATACCATGAGAAAAACATTACTTGCTACACTTATCGCGACATCTTTGTTTGCGACAGACTATACATCAATGACACTCGATGAACTCAATGCCCTCAAAGGAACCATCGCGACAGAAGATAGAGATGCCTTTAAATCAGCGATGCAATCAAAAATGATGGAACTCACTCCTGAACAAAAAGCGGCTGTTGAGAGAGGTATGAGCGGGACCAAAGGTCAAGGCACGGTGCAAAGACTTCGTGATGGCAGTGGTGCTGGCGGGATGTATAAAGGTTCTCGAGGCGGTAAAATGAGATAACACTTTTTGAGTGTCTCTTTTTTCTCATAGATCAACCCTTTGGTTGGTCTAAAACAATTCCTATCTTCCTTCTTCCAAAGTGACCAATTCCCCTTTTTGCAATCGAGGCAAAATATCAAGTTTGATCTTTTTTACCATAAATGCTTTTTTTTCTGGCGGCATCGTCATCTCTCTTGGGATCATTTTGAGCCTATTTTTATAAAAAATGGTCATGAGTTGCAACAATGCTTTGTTTAGATCTGCTTCACTCAGCGCACTCACACTCTCATCTAAACTCAAACCAATCAAATCAGGATGATCTGTTTTCCCTTCTAAAAGTGAGGTGACCAGTGTTTCATACCCTTGGAGCATTGACATATCGATCACATCCAATACCGTATCTATTAGATGTGGGGATTCAAGCAATGTTTTGATGATACTCAACTGGGCTACATCATCTCTTTTTTGGGTAAAACGCTCTTTGGCTTTGGCTACATTGGTTTTGCTCCCAAAATAGGTAGGGGCTAACCCAAGGACAGTTGCTGCCATAGGGATATAGGCATCTTTAATGATCTGGCTAAGTTGGTCTAGATACTGCTTCACATGACCAAAAGCAGCCTCTTTCGCACGAGGATCATTGAGATTGTACGTGGAGACGATCATCTCTATCACAAAAGGGATCAGAGGTTTTGCTTCTCGTAAAAGTTTGGCTACAGCATCACTTTTCCCTTGTGCGATAAGATCAGCAGGGTCTTGTCCATCAGGGAAAAGTGTTACACCACCATCAAAGCCTGCGATAGAGAGCATCTGTGCGGCTTTGAGGGCTGCGGCGATCCCTGCTTTGTCTCCATCGTATGCCAAGATCACTTTAGGATCTCCTTTTCGTAACAGCGGCAAATGCTCTGGGGTGAGTGCCGTACCCATCCCTGCAACCGCCTCTTTAAACCCCGCTTGATGAAACATCACGACATCTAAATACCCTTCACAAATAATAATTTTTTTGTTTTGATAGATGCTCTCTTTGGCTAAATGATATCCATAAAGCAAACGCGATTTATTAAACAATTTCGTTTGAGGAGAATTGATATATTTGGCCGGATGGTTGGTGATGGTTCGACCACCAAATCCCACCAAAGATCCACTTGTAGCATAGATAGGAAACGTGATACGCTCTACCAATCGGGCATAATACCCAGATCCATTTTCATTGGGTGCTATGACACCTGCTTCTGCCGCTTTGGGAAGCGGGAGCAACGCACCTTGCAAAAACTGCATCACCTCATGTCCACTGGGGACATACCCTATCTCGAAGGTTTCGATCGAATGTTGAGAGATCCCTCTTTGGAGAAGATATTGTTTGGCTGTAGGGGTTTTATCGAGATTTTTCACATACCATTGCCCTATGGCTTCAAGGACACGCTTCGCATCAGAATAATCTGAACTTCCTTGTGTATAGTTCAAAGAGAAGTTGTACATCGAAGCGAGTTTTTCGACCGCTTCTGGGTAGCTAAGCTTTTCCATCTCCATCATAAATTTGACGCTGTCACCACCAGCCCCACATCCAAAGCAATGATAAATTTGTTTCGTCGGGCTCACCACAAATGAAGGGGTTTTTTCTCCATGGAACGGACAGTTAGCCTTGTAGTTTGCTCCTGCTTTGCGCAATTGGATAAAACTACCAATGACATCCACTATATCAATACTGTTTTTTAAAGATTCTATCGAAGCGTTATCTATCATTCTAAAATTATAGCTAATTAGATATAATTTAATTCATCAGAACCTTTCAGCGATCTATTTTGAGAATGTTTGAGATCATTTTATGAGGGAAAAGGATTACTTTGGAACATATATTACCTGCCTACGATGACCCACTTTTTAGTATCATGCTTATCATTGCACTCGCCCTGATCATCACGCTTGTAAGCTATGGCTGGGGAGTGCACAAGCAACAAAAAGAAGAAGGCAACCTACTCAAATTTCTTGAAAAATTTGACACCTCTGAATGTGCTTTAGACACCGAAGAGATGGTCTATACGCCTGATATGCTTAAGCCACTTACACTGCTTGCCAAAGCATTTGAAAACTCTGGAGAATACCATAAATCGATCAGTATTTATATCTTTCTTATAAAACATATCGAAGATGAATCTGGAGAGATCGAGCTCATGGAGCGGCTAGGAAGGACCTATTTACATGCTGGTTTTTTAGAGCGTGCCAAAACCATCTATATCGAAATTTTACGCAAAAAACCACGCAATATCGCTGTGCTTTATGAACTAGGTATTGTGTATGAAATGATGCAAAAGTATGATAAAGCCAAAGAAGTGTTAGAGCCGCTGCAAGTGCTCGAAGAAGATACCCAGGCACTCGAACATTTTTGGGAGTTGTCTGAGCTACTGATCAACAAAACTTTATCTACTCAAGAGAAGGTTACAAAACTTAAAAACCTGTTAGCCCAAGACCCTGCACTTTATAGACCTATTACCACCGCATTATTACGCTTAGATACCAAAAGTGCTTGGGAAGTGATCGATCCTAATCAGATCAAAACGTTAGTTGATGTCCTTTGGTTCTTGCCAAATTCACAACTCGATTTAGATATAATCAACGCCAATGAGGCACTTAAAACACTCTACTATGCCAAAGGGTATTTACAAGAGCCGTATACCAACAGTGGTATTTTCAATATAGACATGTTGGCAACAGCGAAGAAAAGTCATTTCCAAGAGGGTGATCTAATCTTCTCATACTTATGTCAAAAATGTAAACAGAGCTTCCCTGTCTCTTTTAAACGCTGTCCAAATTGTATGGCGATAAATTCGGTAAAAGTTGAGGAAAAAATTGCAAAAGCAACCCCTAAAACAGATCACTCTTTACTCTGATGGCTCAAGCCTTGGTAATCCTGGTCCAGGTGGTTATGCAGGGATATTGGAGTTTAACGGTGTACGCAAAGAATATGTGGGAGGTGAAAACAACACCACCAACAATCGAATGGAGCTTCTAGCTGTCATCGAAGGGCTGAAGCTTCTCAAAGAGCCTTGCCGTGTAGAAGTGATCTCCGATAGTTCTTATGTCATCAAAGCGATCAATGAATGGCTTGAGGGGTGGGTACGAAAAAACTTCGCTAAGGTCAAAAATGTAGACCTTTGGGAAGCGTATCTAGAAGTATCAAAATCCCATCAAGTCCGTGGCACTTGGGTTCGAGGACACGATGGGCACGCTGAAAA
Organism: Pseudomonadota bacterium; assembly: GCA_041163845.1. GTDB lineage: Bacteria > Campylobacterota > Campylobacteria > Campylobacterales > Sulfurovaceae > Sulfurovum. Next base: position 6,426 of record JBEAQM010000051.1, read on the forward strand.
TGAACGGTGTGATGCACTCGCAAGAGCAGAAGCAGAAAAAAGAAAAGGAACAATAGTATGAATGACTATATTCAGTTGGAACAACAACTCAATTACCATTTTAAAGACAAGCAGTTGATTATTGAGGCTTTAACGCACAAAAGCAATAAAAAGCCTTACAATAATGAGCGGCTTGAGTTTTTAGGAGATGCGGTACTTGACCTCATCGTCGGAGAGTATCTTTTTATGAAATTTCCTCACTCCAATGAAGGGGTTCTTTCTAAGATACGTGCCTCTTTGGTGAACGAAAGCGGATTTACCCTTTTGGCACGCAAGCTAGACCTTGGTTCGTTTATCTTTCTTTCGATCGCAGAAGAGAACAATAATGGACGAGATAAACCCTCATTACTTTCCAATGCATTTGAGGCGATCATTGGAGCGATCTATCTCGAAGCTGGGCTGGATAAAGCCAAAGAAGTTTCAATCAGGCTTCTAGAAGCATGTCATCCCAAAATCGATCTAGACTCTCTTTCTAAAGACTACAAAACTGCACTCCAAGAACTCACACAAGCCACCCATGGTATGACACCAGTATATACCCTAGTAGAAGCTTCGGGTCCTGACCATAAAAAAGAGTTTATTATCGCAGTGAGTCTTGATGAAAAAACGATCGCGACTGCCAAAGGAAAAAGCAAAAAAGAAGCACAACAAAAAGCAGCACAACAGGCACTTAAGGAGTTGAAAGGATGAATACATTTGGGAAGAAACTAACCCTCACCACATTTGGTGAATCTCATGGCAAAGCACTAGGGTGCATACTCGACGGGGTACCCGCTGGACTCAAGATCGATGAAGCATTCATTCAAGCCGAACTCGATAGACGCAAACCGGGAAAATCCAACCTTGAAACAGGGCGCAAAGAGGATGATGTGGTCGAAATCCTCTCTGGCGTTTTTGAAGGATTTAGCACTGGTACTCCGATCGCTATGGTGATTTTCAACACAAATCAAAAATCAAAAGACTATGACAATGTAAAAGATTTGTTTCGTCCTGGACATGCAGATTTTACCTATTTTCACAAATATGGGTTAAGAGACTATCGCGGAGGGGGAAGAAGCTCCGCACGAGAAACTGCTGCACGTGTCGCTGGCGGTGCCATAGCAAAATTGATGCTTAAAGAACTTGGTATTTCGATACAAGGGGGGGTATGCGAAGTGGATGGGATCAAAGGCTCTGTACAAGATTTTGCGTATGCAAAAACGTCTAAACTTTACGCCCTCGATCCATTCCAAGAAGCAGCACAAGAAGCAGCCATTTTGAAAGCCAAAGAAGCACACGACTCTGTAGGGGGTGTGGTCCTCACGACTGCGACAGGGGTCCCTGTGGGTTTAGGTGAGCCGCTTTATTATAAACTTGATGCGGTATTGGCTGATGCGATGATGGGGATCAATGCAGCCAAAGCAGTAGAGATCGGGGATGGTATCGCCTCGACCCATCTTAAAGGGAGTGAAAACAATGATCCAATTACCGCAAAAGGATTTAGTTCAAACCATGCGGGCGGTATTTTAGGAGGGATCTCCAATGGGGATACCATCGTTGTCAAAACACATTTCAAACCTACCCCTTCGATTTTTCAAGAGCAACACACCATAACAACACAAAACGAAGAGGTAAACTGCAACCTTAAAGGGAGACACGATCCATGTGTAGCCATCAGGGGGTCCGTAGTCTGTGAAGCGATGATGGCACTGACACTTGCAGATATGGTACTGATGAACATGGGGAAAAAAATGGATCATTTAACAACGATCTATAAAGATACTAAATGAAAAAACTAGGATTTGGTCTTTTTGTACTGCTACTCATTCTGGGTAGTGTACTTTACTTTACCAAACCGATCAAACAAACAAAATCAACCACACTCCAGCCACTCAAACACGCTGTAAATCTTTGGGTTAAACAAATGCAAGAGAATGGATTTGAGATTGTGGACAGGGTTCAATCTGGCGAAGATGACCATTTTATCTTTACATTTAAACATCCCGATCAGATAGCGCTCTATCTCCAACAAAAAGGGCTTCACACCAAAGCCAAAGAGATTTTACCATTCGAAGGACTTCAAATCAATGCTGATATTCTCTATCACTCCGGGACGATTTCAATCGCACTTCATCCTTTAAATGTCCCAAAATATTTCAGAACATCATCCCTAACACAAAGTCAACTTGCCAAATTAGAGCAGATGATCAAACAACATGTTTTTTCAGCCCATATCGATATAAACTATGATCAAGAGACTTTTACAGGAAAGCTCGAAGATATCAATACCTCCTTAGAGGACAAACCACAGATACAAATTGAAGTAAAAAAAGTTCATTTTGGTGGTACCTATCAAAAAGGGGTCATCATCGAACATCATGAATCGTCCCAAATATTTCATGTAGATATCGATTCACTCTTTAGCCGAAACATTCAAGAATTTACCAACCATTATAAGCGCACAGGAAAGAGTGAATACGACTATACTACCACCTATAGCGCCTCAAATATCACAACTTCAGAAGGTATCCAAGGGGAGTTAGAAGCTCAAAATGTCGACTTTTCAACCATCTCTTCTCTCACCCATGAGATCAAAACAGAATCCGTTGAAGGGACGATTGCAAATGTCGCGATTCATTCCAAACAAAATAAGCTAACGATCCAAGAGTTCAAACTCGCCATGAGAAGCAGCAAGCCTATCAACCGTTTAAACCAAGACGCCTCAGAAGAGCTCACCGCAGAAGATACCCATATAGATATTTCAAATCTCTCCGTAGATGGGGTAGAGATAGTAGGGAGTGCATTGCCAGGATTCGTGCTTCATGCGAATTTAGATGTAGCTCCCTCTTTGAGTATCCATACCCTCATAGAGCAACCTAAAAAATCCTCTGAAAAAATAGATGGTATGATTCATCTTTCGATCGAAAAACCATTGCTTGAATATCTTAAAAAAGATCCCGAAAGGATATTATTTTACATGATGTATCGTCCAAAAAGGGAAGCGGAACAACGTATCTATGATATCGATGTTGACCACGGTTCCTTGACAATCAATGGGAAACCTGTAGAATTCTAATCCAACCCTTTGACCCGAAATGTATGTCGATGTGCTTCACATCGACCATGCTTTAATATGGCGTCGATATGTGCTTTCGTCCCATACCCTTTGTGTTTTTCAAAACCATACTGGGGATACTTCTTTGCGATTTCATACATCTCTTTGTCGTGCGTTACCTTGGCCAAAATACTCGCTGCACTTACCTGTGCTATTTGGGTATCTGCTTTGACCATGGTCGAGATATGTGGCACACCAAAGCTACTATTCCCATCAAATAAATACGCTCTGTTTGGCAAATGGGATTGAATTTGTTGTAAACCATTTTGTAAACACTGTGAGATCCCCAGCCTGTCAACTTCAGCAGCAGAAAAAGAGACGATATGGTACTGTGCATTTTGGATCACCATTTCATAGAGTATTTCACGTTTTTTCTCACTCAATTTCTTCGAATCCATCAACCCTTCTATCGGCGAGGTTAAAACCACACCAGCAATCACTAGCGAACCGGCCAACGGACCACGACCTGCTTCGTCTATACCACATAAATTATTATTGTCCATCTTGCCATTCCTTTTTCAATGGGTTATTATAAGCTATTAATCCAACGGTACACTTTTTTGGATAGAATATAGCTAAAAAAGGTCTGCTTTGTCCTATTTGAAACTCTCTTTTTTGATCCTTTTCTTGCTCACTGGATGCGGTCCACAAACCCAAGAGAAATTCTCTGAAGCATTTCAATCTGATGCTGCAACAGGGATCAAAAAAGATTTCAAAGCGATTACAAACACCCTTTTAACCTTCAAGAAAAAACTCGATCAACGAAACCCTAAATCGTATCATCAATCCCTTGTGATCGAAAATGAAATTCTCCATTTTCGCAATTCGCTTACCATACAACACCATGGACAAAAGCTATCACATTATAAAACCTATCTTCAAACGGCATTCAGTCAAGAAAATATAGCGTACAGAAATGACTATCTGATTTTAGGACTTTATAAAATGGTCTATGAAACCTACGAGATCGAACAAGGCTTTCGTATGACAGGACTCTTTTACAACAAACAAAAATTTCAAAACCTCTATAAAAATTTACAAATTATCTCTTGGCGTCTTAAAAAAGATCGGGACAAACACGGCAACTATCTCTTCTTGACATGGCAAAATAATTGGCAAATTGAACTTGAAAAGAGACTCAAAGAGGGGAAAATCGAATCATGGTGTGACGTGCAAAATTTAGAATACATCAAAAATCGCAAAGAGTCTGTGTTTGCTCCATCCAACTTCACATTTGAAGTTCTGTTCACGATGATAGAGTATAAGGTAAGAACCACGATGGAGAAACTAGGGTACGAACCAGAAGATTTAAGTATTAAAGCATTAAAAAGTCTTATTATGTTCTTATAATATCATGTTATTTTTCGACCATCTGGGTCAAAAGTGCCAAAAATGGTTCTCCATAGCGCCCATACTTCACTTCACCAATCCCATGTATTTCTAGCATCTCTTCTTTCGTTTGGGGATGTATAAGGGTTAACTCTTTAAGTGTTTTATCTGAAAAGACAATATATGGGGGGATACCTTGTTCAGAAGCGATCTGCATACGAAGTGTTTTGAGCTTATCGTACATACGCGCCTCCTCTCCTTGTAGATCATTTATCGGTTTGGACTGTACTACTTTTGCTACGGTGAGTCTCTCTTTTTTCAGTTCAATCGTATGGAGTCCCTTTAACACTTCAACACCAAAGGATGTCAAAGAGTAGACTTTAAATTCTCCCATCCCTATCGCATTAAGCTCTAAGAGTTTATCTCCTATCGTTAGCCATTGTCCTTTGGAGTATTCTTCGCCGATCCCATAAACCGAAAGGGCTTCATGACCATTTTGAAAAATACGCTGCTCTTTACTCCCGCGCAACACGTCGATCACATAATGCAATCCATAACGCTGATCTGTTCTAACCATCGCAGAGAGAAGCATCCTTGCAGCAGTGGTGATATCTACTTTTTCACTTTGCGGTGCACAACAATTATCACATTTGTCTTGACACCTCTGTATTCGATCATCAAAATAAGCCGCAATGCTTTGATGCCTACACCCTTCTGAATTGGTAAAACGTACCATACTTTCGAGTTTTTCAAATGCATGTTGTTTATAGGTACTGTGTGGAAGTGCTTCTATAAACATCTTTTGCTGGACAATATCTTGCGCAGAAAAAAGCAACAATGTTTCCGACTCCAACCCATCCCTTCCAGCCCTTCCGATCTCTTGATAATAGTTTTCTACCGTTTTTGGCATCGTCATATGTACCACAAAACGTATGTTGCTTTTATCGATACCCATCCCGAACGCTATGGTAGCAACCACAATCTGTACCTTATCAGAAACAAAATCTGCATACGTACGTTTTTTCTCCTCGGTTGGAAGTCCCGCATGAAATGGTCTGGCTTCTATCCCCTTCTTTTGAAGATAAAGTGCGACTGCTTCAGTCGATTTGCGTGAAAAGGTGTAGATGATTCCTGCTTCATCTTGATGACGCTTTAAGAACGTTATCAACTGTTCTCTGCCTTCTTTAATCCGATGCTGAACATGAATCGTAAGGTTTTTTCGAAAAAGAGATCCTCTGACACGTTTTGGTTGCTCCAACCCCAATTGGGTGATGATATCTTGCTCTACAGAATCTGTTGCTGTAGCTGTAAATGCTGCGATAGCGATCTGGGGAAACTTCTCTTTGAGAATGGAAAGTTTTCTATAATCTTCTCGAAATTCATGCCCCCATTCACTCACACAATGCGCCTCATCTATCACAAAAAAGTTAATTTTCAACCGTTGCAACAATTGCAAAAAATACCGATTATTGAGTCGCTCAGGTGCAACATAAAGAAGTTTTATACTCCCTTGTAGCAATTGTGCCTCTATCGCTTCACTCTCTTTTTCATCTTGCATTGAGGAGAGCATTTCTGAGGATATACCATTGGCTTTGAGTGAGACCACCTGGTCGTGCATCAGTGCCAACAATGGAGAAATAACCACCGTTACCCCCTCCATCAAGAGTGTCGGAAGCTGATAGCAAAGAGACTTCCCGCCACCTGTAGGCAAGATCATCAAAACATCTTTTTTTGCTAACACAGCATCTACTACCTCCTCTTGCAAAGGACGAAATGCACTGTGACCGAAATATTCTTTAAGGGTTTTTACTTTATTCATACCAAAGTGTAACTTTTTTCAAAGAAGATCAAGCAGAATATGTCAAATTGTCATACCATTTAGACAAATTTATACCCCACCCCCCAAACAGGAGAAAAATAATTCTCTTGATTTTGCGGGTCTATTTTATTTTTGAGACGATTAATCGCGACATTGATTGCGTTGTCATTGATCTTTTCCCCCTCAATCCCCCACACCTCATCACGTAAAAAATCTCTTGTCAATGCTTTATCAACATGTGTAATAAAGGTATACAACAAATTAAATTCTAAATTAGTCAAAGCCACAGGATTTGCATCAATCATGCATGATTTGTTCCCTAGATCCATTACAATTTTTTTGTATTTGAGCCGTTCTTGCTTGGTAAGTGCACCAGAACGTTTTAGAAGTGCTTTAACCCTAAGTGCGAGTTCTTTAGGCGAAAAGGGTTTGCAAATGTAGTCATCACACCCTGCTTCAAATCCCTCTTCAAGATCAGATTCTTTGTCTTTTGCAGTAAGAAAAATAGTCGGTATCTCATACCCTGCTTGTTTTAAATAAGCGACAAATTCACTCCCCTCCATCCCTGGAAGGTTACGATCTACGATCATTAAAGAGGGATTTTCTTCTTCTAAAAACTGCTCTACATTCTCAGTCGAGAGAAATCCTGTCACGGTATATCCCTCTTTCCCAAGATGATATTCGATCAGCTCTAAAATATCCTCTTCATCTTCGATAACGACTATTTCAATCTCTGCATTTTTCATCCATGCATTATAGCATAGAGTTAAATACTTTAGAGCTTCCCACCAATTCTAGCGAAGATGAGTCTCGAAGAGATATCTTCGAGTCTGTCGATGATCTTTCCATTTTTTCTAATGTATTTTAAAAGGTTCAAAATCGCTTCATTGATCTCATGCTCTTTATGCATGATTTGCAATGCATCTTTTTCTATAAGGGCATAGACATCATCGGTTTTTGAGTTCTCCACATCGATCTTAGTGGCAAGATCTTTGAGCTTCTCTTTGTCTTCTGTCTCATGAATCATCTCTACAGTGTAGTTGAGCGCTGCTATCGCACAACGGTTAATTGAGAGTGATTCTTGGATCACATTTCGTAACTCTTTGGAGGTATCTGGGTTGCAGATTTCCATATTTTTCATATAATTTTTTTCATTGATCGCGATGCGTTGCAACGAAGAGGTAATCTTCAAAAAAGCGACCATCTCCCTAAGATCTTTCGCCTCAGGAGAATAAAGTGCAAAAATACTGAGTATCAAATTGTCTATATCTTCCACTTTTTTATTGATCATTTTGAGGGGTACTTTGACCTGATCGAAACTTTTTGAATCACACGCTTCGATCGCATGGAGTGCCAACTTTTGAGAGATCAATAAATCTTCCAACACCTCTGCCGTTTTTTGTCTCACTTCTGCTAATTTTTCTTCATTTTTAGTTAACATCGTTGCTCCTTATCCGAATCTACCGGTAATATAATCTTCTGTCAATTTTTCAGAAGGGTTCAAAAAGATTGTCTCTGTTTTGTCATACTCGATCAAATCACCCAAATACATAAATGCCGTATAATCACTCAAGCGGCTTGCTTGCTGCATATTGTGTGTCACGATGACGATAGAAATATCACTTTTAAGTTCTGCAATCAACTCCTCTATCGCCCCTGTAGAGATAGGATCCAATGCCGATGTCGGCTCATCAAAGAGCAACACATCTGGCTTGAGTGCCACCGCTCTAGCGATACAAAGTCTCTGTTGTTGACCTCCACTAAGCCCTAAAGCACTTTGGTTGAGTCTATCTTTCGTTTCATTCCAAATCGCAGCCCCTTTGAGTGCATTTTCGACCCTGTACTCTATCTCTTTTTTATCTTTGATCCCAGAGAGTTTTAAACCATATGCGACATTTTCAAAAATACTCATAGGAAATGGCGTGGGCTTTTGGAAGATCATCCCTACCTCTTGACGCAACTTAATAAAATCATACTCATCTTTGATCTTCAAGATATTTTTTTCAGGTGCTGTGTCACTATAAAGATTTATTTTACCTTCATACTTGTTGCCTGGGTAAAGGTCATGGATACGGTTCATTGAACGGAGCAATGTAGATTTTCCGCATCCACTGGGTCCAATAAGGGCTGTGATTTTATTTTTTTCTATCGGTAAATTGATTTTTTTTAATGAGGGTGATGTCGCCCCAGGATAGGTAAAAGAGAAATCTTTCACCTCCATAATCATCGTACTTTTTGTCATACCTTATTTCCTTATTTTTTATTTCTTACCATAAATCGACCCAGAAGGTTGATCACTAAGACAATCACTGTCAACACAAAAGATGCCGCCCAAGCAAGCTCTCTACTCTCCATATCTGGGTAAGTTGCCAAATTGTAAATACTCACTGTCAACGAAGGGAATTGTCCTGTTAAATCGAGGGTAAAGAACTGATTATTCGCCGATGTAAATAGCAAGGGAGCTGTCTCTCCGATGATACGTGCAAAAGAGAGTAAGATCCCTGTTGTGATCCCTACTTTGGCCGCTTTGACAACAATTTGTAAAATAATCTTATGTTTACTTCCCCCCAAAGCAATCCCTGCTTCTCTGAGCTCTTGAGGTACCAGTGACAACATGTTGTCAGTCGTGCTGATAATAATAGGGATCATCATGATCGAGAGTGCAACGACACCTGCCCAGCCGTTATATCCGTTAAATGGTTTAACCAATAGTGCAAAGACAAATACCCCGATGACGATCGAAGGGGCAGACATCATCACATCGCTTAAGTTCCTCATCACTGAAGCGAGTTTGGAGTTGTTGCTATACTCTCTGAGGTATATCCCTGCCATCATCCCAACTGGGATAGCGATAAAGCTTCCCAAAATAGCCATCGTAAACTGCCCCACAAGCAAGTTGCGTATACCCCCTTCGACCATATCATTGGTAAAAGTAGTCCAATGAAGGCTGACAACCCCTTTGTAACTCAAAGTGATCAAAATCCAAAACAAAAATCCCAACCCTACTACAGCCGATAAGGTCGAGAGTCCTAAAATGATTTTATTCATTAAAAATCGATTCATCTCTTACCCTCCTCATATTTCTTTCTGCCGAAAAAATAAAACTTCGCCAAAGAGATCAACACAAAACTCACGAAGAATAGAATCAATGCAAGATAGTACATACTACTAATCTCAAGATCTTGCGCTTCTGAAAAGTTGTTTGCCAACAATACCGGTATCGATGTGGTGGGATCTGTGATTTGCGTGGGGAGTCTCATCACTGAACCGATGAGGAATGCCACTGCCATCGTCTCCCCCAATGCACGTCCCAAAGCTAAAATAATCGATCCGATAATGCCCCCTTTAGCATACGGCATCACCACATCTTTGATGACTTCAAACTTGGTGGCTCCGATAGCATATGCCGACTCTTTAAGTACGGGTGGCGTGGTATTCATAGCATCTCTCGTGATCGCTGCCATAAAAGGGATAATCATGATCGCCAATACGATCCCTGCCGTCAGCAACCCGACACCATTCCCGCCGAAGGTTTGCTGGACAATAGGGGCAAAATAAAAAAGCCCCCACATCCCATAAATGATACTTGGAATTGCCGCCAAAAGCTCGATCGCGATAGAGACAGGTTTGATCAATCTATCGTGTGCAATTTCTGTCAAAAAGATAGCGATCCCCATCGCCAGTGGTGTTGCCAAAATCATCGCGATCGTGGTGCTTAAAAGGGTACCGATAATCGGTATATACCCTCCGAAAATCCCCCCTTCTCCATCGGCATCTATTTTTTCCCATGTGTCGATATACAAAAAATCGATACCAAATTTGTGCATCGCTTCTTGCGCATAAGAAAAAAGTACCGCAAAGATACCTACCAAAAGAAAAAAAGAGAGTGTCGCAGAAAAAAAAGAGACATTTTTAAAGAGTTTTCCACCCATCTGTATACCTTATTTAAAATTGAAAATGATTGTATGACAAGTTGGTAACAATTTGATTACGGATCACATTTATGACTTCAAAGGAGTGTATTCAAGGAGAAAGTATATAAATGTGAAATGAAAAGCTTGCCCTCACAAGAGGGCAAAGAGGATAAGATAGTTGTCTTCTTATTTGATGTTTTTACTTGACCAGTATTTTCTGATCTCTTCTTTAGTAGATGCTGGAAGTGGCACATACCCTAGTTTAGTTGCCGCTGCATCACCATTTTTATATGCCCAGTCGATAAACTTCACTACTTCTTTGTTCGTGTCCATTTTTTCTTCTGGGATCAAGATGAATGTCGCTGCTACGATAGGGTATGATGTCGCACCTGCTGCATCACCGATCACCGCATAAAAATCGTTCGCTGCTGTCCAGCTGGCATATTTTGCTGCATCTTGGAAAGATTGTGGTGTTGGGTTGATGAAATGACCTTCTTTATTTTCTACTTGTGCCGCTGCAAGCCCTAAACTCTCTTTATAAGAGTACTCGATATACCCGATAGAGTTTTTGATCTGTTGGATATTTGCAGATACACCAGAGTTTGATTTACCCGCTACCAATTTTGCTACATGCCACATAGGCTCTTTGTTTGCTTTGATAGAAGCATCTAACTTATTCAAAAAGTAAGTAAAGTTATATGTCGTACCAGAAGCATCTGCTCTTACTGCAACCGTGATTGGTTCATGTGGAAGATTCAACCCTTCATTGTTCGCCTTAATCGCTGCATCATCCCAGTGCGTGATCGTTCCGTTAAAGATACCTGCTACTGCTTGTCTGCTAAGTTTAAGCTCACCATCTTTGATCCCGTCGATATTGTATGCCAATACGATAGACCCTACCACACCTGGGAACATGTAAAGTTTATTTTTTCTAAGTTCTTCTGGTGCAAGTGGCTCATCTGAACCAGCGAAATCTACCATTCTGCTTGTGATTGATTTGATCCCGTCTCCAGAACCTGTCGGTGTATAGTTGACCATTTGCCCTGTTGTTTTAAAGTATGATGATGTCCATGCTTTATATACAGGACCAGGGAAAGATGCTCCTCTACCTGCAAGTTGACCTGCATTTACTGTCGAAAGCGCTACCGAAGCAGCCACTGCTGCAAGTACGATTTTTCTGAATGTCATTGTGTTTCCTTCTATAAGAAATGTATTATCCATTTTGGATTGGGGGAAGTATAAAAAAAGTTGGAAACATTTTGATTACAAATGATCCCTGGTAAAAATTTAGCTTGCGAGCCATCCATCAATACGTAATGCGATGGCATCCCATCCTTTTTCTCCCAGTACTGCATGCGAATGCTCAGGATATTCCCAGTAAGTGGTTTGATACCGTTTTGCCATCTTACGTGTAGCCGCTATGGGGATCGCGTTGTCTTTGGCGCCACCTATGGTCAAAATGGGATTCGTTAATCTATTTTGATCGACTTTGGTTGTTTTATGGTGGTCTAAAAACCATAACCCTATCTCAAATAGTGCTTTACCAGATTCGTAAGAAAAATAGTCATAAAAAAGCTTGGCTTCTTCATCGCTAAGCCCTTTGAGCACTGTATGGTATGCTTCGTTGAAAGTTTGTTTAAACGGTTTTTTCCAAAACCCCCATCTGAAAAGCGCAGAGAGAAATCCTTTGATTACCTTCGGGCTTATCGTCCATATCCCGTGAGGCATCGCTGGGGTAAATAAAACGGTTTTTTCTCCATACCCTCTTGCGTTGAGCAACATCGCCAACAATCCACCCATAGAGTGCCCCATGAGTATGGTATTTTTGGGGAGTGTGCGCAAAAGGATTTCGAGGTCATCAAGGTAATCTCTAAGCGATGTACTTCCAAGCAACGGGTGAGGCTCCCCCTGTGCATGGTACCTTAGATTGGGAGTGATACATTTATACCCCTGGGCTTCGAAAAAGTATTTGAAGTTATCCCATTGCCATCCGCCACCTTGCATGCCGTGTATCATTAGTATCGTTTTTGACATTGACCTGACCTTCGCAAGACCTTTTAGTTGATTTCGTGGGCATCCCAATGAAGGATCTGCCACTCTCCATCGAAGGTTTCGACCAATGCCGTACAAGACTCGACCCAATCCCCAGAATTTTTATACTCTATCCCATCTACCATTCGTATCTCTGCTTTATGGATGTGTCCGCAAATCACCCCATCATACCCTTTATGTTTGGCATGCTTGGCGAGCACTTGCTCATAATCAGTGATAAAACTCACCGATTTTTTAACATTGTCTTTGACATATTTGGATAGCGACCAATATCGCTTTACCCTCAATAAACGCCTAAAAAACTGCAAAACAGCATTCAAATGCAACAAAAAATCATACCCATAATCCCCCACCACAGCGAGCCATTTTTTCGTCATCGTCACCGAATCAAAAAAATCTCCATGGGTCACATAGTATCTTTTATCATCAGCACCGATATAGGTCTCTTGATTAGATATCTTGAAATTTTCACCTAAAAAAAGAGGAATAAAAGGGCGAATGAACTCATCATGATTCCCCGTGATAAAGTACACATTCGTCCCTTTACGTGCTTTTTTAAGAATCTTTTGGATCACATCTGAGTGAGATTGTTTCCAACGAAATTTTCGCTTCATTGCCCAGCCATCTATGATGTCCCCTACGAGATAAAGGTTTTCTGATTCATGGGTTTTCATAAAATCCAAAAAACGTTCTGCTTGTGAAAATTTAGTTCCTAAATGTATATCTGATACGAAAATTGATTTATATTTCATTGCCCGAATTTTAAAAGCTAGCGGTTTCAAATTGGTAACAGAGTCTCCACAAAGGTGTTAGCGGGTTATTCTTGAGATACGCCTAAGAGCTCATCTTGTGAGATTTGCATAAAAAGATCTTCATAATCCCTTGGGGGTTCGCCTCCATTAATCATCACGGCAATAGGGATTGCTCCATTGGGGAGTTCTTGTTTTTTCACATATCTCATAAAAGGTCCATCTGTTGTATAACTGTTGCCAAATGCAGCCAAAACAACCACCTTCTTGTCAGGATTTTGCGCTGAGATATACGCCACAATCTGTTTTAATTTTTCTGTTTTCCCCTCAGCCCAAGTGATTGGATACTGTATCTCTTCTGTGAGACGACCTTCTTTGATATTTTGCTTGATACCATGAAAGCACTCTTCACAAAGCCCAAGGGTAGTAGAAGCTCCCTTCACAAACATCTCGGGGCTTGCCGAGAGAATATAAGGGTGTATTCCATGGGACTTAAGCTCCTTCAAAATCTCAAAAGAACCGCTAAAATAATACCTTTGGAGTACTGTTTCAAAATACTGCTTACTGATGGCTTGGATCTGTTGATAGGAAGCACCACGAAATATTTGTCCCACATATGGATATGCTAGCCATCTCCCTAGTGATTGCAGATGATGATACTCCTCAAAAAATGCCCCAACCCCTTTTTGGGAGTTATACATCTTAGAATACCCCGATTCGATCAAAATCTGAGCCAATCCTTTATACACCAACGTACCATTTTGCTCTAGTCCTTCAGAGCAATCCCCTTTAAGAATCGTGCCGTCAAAATCCCAAAAAGTTAAAAAAATATAGTCCGCTTCAGATGAGGTTGCGTTCTCATCAAGTATCGCTTTTTTCGTATTTAAAATCATTTCTACGATAGGCTTCACATGCAATTGAGTGGCATACCCCTCTCTCCCAAAGAGAAACACACATAAAACAATGATAAACCGCATCTGCCCGTTCTTCTCTTTATATAGAAAAATATCGTTTCTGTTTGGCTTCTTTGAGCAATGTTAAATCGGTTACAATAAACCCATCGATGCAATTATTAAAATCCTTGTCATACCCAAAATCCATAAACTGCACGCCACCCTCTTCGCAGAGTTCTGAGTATTGTTTAAACAGCGTTGGGACCGTATATCCCATAAATCCTAACTCCTCTTTGAGCACACGAAAATCACCTTTATAGTCATTTCCATCGAAAACCTCTTGACAATGAGACTCCACTTCTCTAGGAAACACATAAGGAACTTTATGTTTAACAGGGGTATCAACCGCACCAAAATAGGTTTGGTAAAAGTAGATCATCATCCCTTTAGCTTGCTCGTTAAATGTATCACTAAGACTGACTGCACCAAAAAGATACCGTATCTGAGGACGACTTTGCACATACGCCCCTATCCCCTGCCAAAGATAATCCAAAGCCCTGCTATTCCAATACTTTGGCTGGACAAAACTTCTACCAAGCTCTATCCCTTTTTCTAAATAAGCACTAAAACGGTCATCAAACTCAAACAATGTCGTGGTATATAACCCCTCGACTTCAAAGTCTTGTAT
>JBEAQM010000052.1:0-9925 GCA_041163845.1 Pseudomonadota bacterium
TTTCTTTACAGGAAAAGCGATAGGAAAAACCAAATTTTCAGATACATCACCAAACAAAACACTCGAAGGTGTTTTCGGCGGGGTGATTATCGCCACCGTCTCTGGAAGTTTTGCTGGACTACTTGTATCCGATCTTTGGATTGCGATCATTGTCTCTTTTGTAACCTCAATTGCATCTATTTTTGGTGATCTGTTCGAATCGCACCTAAAACGTGAAGCGGGTGTAAAAGACTCAGGAGATGTGCTTCCTGGACATGGCGGGATATTAGACAGAATCGATGGCTATCTCTTTGGGGCTGTCATCATGGTGATCGCACTTCGAGCTCTTCTGTAAGTCTATGTCAAGCATCGTTCTACTTGGTTCCACTGGGTCTATCGGAGTTAATACCCTCCTCATAGCTCAACACTATGGACTCCAAGTAGAGGCTCTCGTAGCAGGGAACAATATCGACCTTCTCAATCAACAAATCCAAATCCATCAACCCCAATTTGTCGCCATTGCCAACGAAAAAGACAAAACCAAAGTCAATCACTCGCAGGTGTTTTGTGGAGAAAAAGGGATCTTAGAATTGCTTGAACTTACCCGAAGCGAGACTGTCGTCAACGCACTTGTAGGATATGCTGGTCTTGCCCCCACACTCAAAGCGACACAATTAGGCAAACAGGTAGCACTTGCGAACAAAGAGTCCCTTGTCGTAGCGGGAGAATTTATCGATATTTCACGGATTACCCCCATAGACTCTGAACATTTTGGACTATGGTATCTTATGAATGGTCGCCCTCTTTCAAAACTTTATATTACGGCAAGTGGGGGTGCATTTAGGGATTGGGAGTTAGCAAAAATGAAAGATGCTACCTTTTCTGATGCCCTCAAACACCCCAACTGGTCTATGGGGAACAAAATTACCATTGATTCAGCTACCATGACCAACAAACTGTTTGAACTCCTCGAAGCCAAATGGCTTTTTAATACAAACAACATCGATGCGATCATCGAAAAAAAATCGATCATTCATGCCCTTGTTGAATTTGTAGATGGTTCTACTACTGCACACTTTGCTGGTGTGGATATGAAACTTCCTATTGCTTTCGCATTGCAAAGGAAGATAGAAGAATCTATTTTGCCGCCCGCAGATTTACTTGGTATGGGAGCTGTAGAGTTTCTCCCGATCCAAACAGAGCGTTATCCTATATGGAACATCAAAACAGATATTCTTCAAAATCCTCACTTAGGGGTCGTAGTCAATGCAGCAAATGAAGAAGCAATCAAACAATTCCAAAAAGAACAATGTTCATTTTTTGGGATGAGCGACATCGTACTGGGGGCATACCAGAAGTTTGGGGATATAAAACCCTCCAATATCGATGATATTATCCAAATAGACCAAGAGGTAAGAGCCTATGTTACGCAAAGATAACGTACTGATCTTGCATGGTTGGGGCGGGAGTGATGCGCCTCATTGGCAAGCACAGCTTGCAGGTGCTGTGGCAACACATTATGGAACCGTTTCATTTCCCCTTTTGGATCATTGCCATTTCCCAAACAAAAATCGATGGCTCAAACAACTCAAACATATCTTAAATGAATTTAAGCCTGATACTGTGGTGTGTCACTCTTTAGCCAATACGCTTTGGTTTTGGCTTTGCCAAGAAACGCAAATAGAAATACAAAGGCTTTTTCTCGTCTCACCCCCTAGTCTCACTACCCAAGTAGAGACCATCAAAACTTTTTTCCCTTGCGAGCTCCCTCAAACACTTTGCGCAAAAAAAGTCGAAATGATCGTTTCTGATAACGACCCTTACATCACGCTTGATGAAGCTGAAAAGATCGCAGCCCACTACCGCATACCAATCAAAGTAGTCACCAATGGAGGGCACATCAATACCGATAGCGGTTTTGGAAAATGGGAATGGATAGAACAACGTATCATGGGGGACAAATGATCTTAAGTATTGAATCTAGCTGCGATGATAGCTCTATCGCTATTACTGAAATAGCGACCAAAAAAGTACACTATCATAAAAAAATCTCTCAAGAGGGTGAGCACGCTTGTTACGGTGGTGTGGTCCCTGAACTTGCTTCAAGACTCCATGCCATTGCCTTACCAGAGATTCTCAAAGAAACCAAACCCTATTTTGAAAACCTCAAAGCGATCGCCGTCACCAATCAACCCGGTCTAGGGGTGACACTTCTTGAAGGGATCGCTATGGCAAAAACACTCAGTACTTTTCTCAAAATCCCTCTCATCCCTGTCCACCATCTAAAAGGGCATATCTATTCACTTTTTATCGAAAAAGAGACAATTTTCCCTCTTTTGGTACTCCTCATTTCGGGCGGGCATACACAAATTATCCGTGCCAAAAGTTTTGATCATATGGAGATCATCGCTACCAGCATGGATGATTCTGTGGGTGAAAGTTTTGATAAATGCGCAAAGATGATGGGGTTGGGCTATCCTGGTGGTCCGCTCATAGAAGCACTCGCCCTTAAAGGGGATGAAGATCGTTTCGATCTCCCCGTCCCTTTGCGCAATTCTCCTCTCATCGCTTTTTCACTCTCTGGACTGAAGAATGCTGTGCGTCTTGAAGTCGAAGCACTGGGTGGTCCAGAGCAAATGAGCGAACAAGACAAAGCAGACCTTGCAGCTGCATTTCAAAAAGCAATCAAACACCATCTCATTCAAAAAAGTAAAAAAATATTTGCCCAAGAGCGCACAAGAGATTTCGCCATCGTAGGGGGTGCATCAGCCAATCATTATATAAGAAATGCCTACCAAACCCTCTGTAATGAATTTGGCAAAACACTACATGTCGCCCCCTTAGAATACTGTTCAGACAATGCGGCGATGATCGGACGGTATGCCTTAGATGCATACGAAAAAAAAACATTTATCGATCCTTCACAGATAGATATCGTAAGTACCAAAAAACAACAAAGTGGAATGCTTCTGTAAATCTCTTCTTTTTGCCCTTGAGAGCGTCCTTTTCTAAGTTATATTTGGCTAAAATAAATACACTTATAACCCAATAAAAGCGACCAATGACTAAAAATACCAGAAGGTAAATTTAACATGATCGCGCTCAAATGACAGGAGTCTAAACATGGCAGAATATGGTGCTAGTAATATTAAAGTTCTTAAGGGACTAGAAGCGGTAAGAAAAAGACCTGGAATGTATATCGGTGATACATCGATTAAAGGTCTTCATCACCTTGTATATGAGGTCGTAGACAACTCTATCGATGAGGCGATGGCTGGTTTTTGTGACACCATCAAAGTGACCCTTACCAAAGCGGGCTCTGCCATCATTGAAGATAATGGTCGTGGTATCCCTGTAGCTGAGCACCCTACCGAAAAAATATCTGCTGCCACTGTCGTACTTACCGTACTTCACGCTGGTGGTAAGTTTGACAAAGATACCTATAAAGTGTCTGGTGGTCTTCACGGGGTGGGTGTCTCTGTCGTAAATGCTCTTTCTAAAGACCTGCACCTTACGATTCACAAAGATGGTGAAATTCACGAGCAATCATTCAAAGCGGGGATTCCCCAAGCCGTACTCGAAGCCACAGGCAAAACAAAAACACACGGTACTATCGTAGAATTTTGGCCAGATGAGACAATCTTTACAGAAAGTGTCACGTTCCAAAAAGAGATTTTGATGAAACGTTTCAAAGAACTCTGCTACCTTAACCCAAAAATCAAAATCATCTTTAAAGATGAAAGAGATGGCACCCAAGAGACATACCATTTCGAAGGTGGGCTAAAGCAATTTGTTGAAGATATGAATAACAGAACACCGCTCTCTTCTGCACAATTTTTTCAAGGGAAAATGGAAGATATCGAAATCGATATTGCTTTAATGTATTGTGATTCTGATTTTGAGAAATCTCTCTCTTTTGTCAACAACATCAAAACTGCTGAGGGTGGTACCCATGAGGTTGGATTTAAGATGGCGTTGACCCGTTCAATGGCAACTTATATCAGCAACAATGCGAACGCAAAAGAGAAAGGGACAAAAATCACTGGTGATGATTGTAAAGAGGGTCTGATCTCTATCGTTTCTGTACGTGTACCTGAGCCACAGTTCGAAGGACAAACGAAAGGAAAACTTGGATCAACCTATGTCCGTCCTTTGGTACAAAAGTTCTTTGGTGAGCAATTTAACAAATACCTTGAAGAGACCCCACTAGAAGCCAAAGCAATTATGGCACAAATCCTTCTAGCCGCTCGAGGTAGAGATGCTGCAAAACGTGCAAAAGATCTTGTAAAACGTAAAGACTCTATGAGCATAGGAACGCTTCCAGGAAAACTAGCAGACTGCCAAAGTAAAGACCCTGCAATTTCTGAAATTTATTTGGTGGAAGGGGACTCGGCTGGTGGTTCTGCAAAGCAAGGGCGTGATAGAGTCTTTCAAGCGATTCTTCCACTCAAAGGGAAAATCCTTAACGTGGAAAAAGCCCGTTTAGAAAAAGTACTCAAATCAGATGAAATTAAAAATATGATTACTGCTTTGGGATGTGGAATCGGTGATGAGTTCGATGAAGAAAAGTTGCGTTACCATAAAATCATCATCATGACCGATGCCGACGTCGATGGATCCCACATTCAAACGCTATTAATGACCTTCTTCTTTAGATTCCTTAAACCAATCATCGAAAAAGGGTATCTTTACTTAGCGCAACCACCACTTTATCGTTATAAAAAAGGGAAAAATGAAGTGTATCTCAAAGATGAGAAGGCACTGAATGATTATCTCATCGAGAATGGGATTAGTGCTATCGAAAGTACCACCATGGGAGACAACGATCTTGTCGATCTCTTCAAGCTTGTCGCTTACTATAGAATGACACTCAAAGAGATAGAAAAACGTTTTGCACTTCCAGAAGTGATCCGCTATATGATTGAAAATCCAGATGTGATCGGCAACGATAACAAAACACTTGCTACAACCATAGAAGCGTATATTAATAACCTTGGGTATAACATCTTAAATAAAAGTGTTACCGAGGATACAATACACCTTTTTGTCCAAACCAAAGATGGACTAGAAGAGCTTATCGTAGATGATATACTCTTTACCAACCCTCACTATAATGAAGCGATCCATATCTATAAAAAGATTACTGAGCACATTACGGATGAATTTAAAGACAAAGACCTTCTTGCCCTTTTTGATGAAGTGGAAAGCTCTGCTAAGAAAGGGGCATATATTCAGCGCTATAAAGGTCTTGGGGAAATGAACCCTGAACAGCTTTGGGAAACAACCATGACACCAGAAAATAGAAGGCTCTTACAGGTAACGATTGAGGATGATGAAATCGCGAGTGATACCTTCACCCTCTTTATGGGAGATGAAGTAGAACCAAGAAGAAATTACATCGAAAGCCATGCTAAAGATGTAAAACACTTAGACGTATAAGTGGGGCGTTACAATGAAATATGGTGAAAAAGAGATACAAGAATTCGATATTAATAGCGAAGAGAATTTTTGGCCCAATGCACATGAAAAAAACTACACAATAAACATAGAACTTCCTGAGTTTATGTGTATGTGCCCACGCTCTGGTTATCCCGATTTTGCTACCATCAAGCTCTCTTATGAGCCTGCAGCAAAAGTGATAGAACTCAAGGCGCTGAAACTTTATATCAACTCTTTCATGCACAGATATATCTCTCATGAAAATAGCGCAAACGAAATCTATGATACACTCTATGCCAAACTACAACCAAAATCAATGAGACTTGTCGCTGATTTTAATCCTCGAGGGAATGTCCATACTGTTGTAGAAATTGATAGCACCAAAAACTAATCTATTTCTACCCCCCCTTCTGTGGGTATCGTGTGTTCCAAAGTATTACAATATGACATAATTTTTCTTATTTCTCTCAAAATCAATTATCATACCTTGAACTTACTACACAAGGAAAAGGATGATCGAGTTTCAGCAAGTGATGCAAAGGATGAAAGAGATACTCTCCAAACAAATGGAAAAAGAGAAAATATTAGACAAAGATATTGCTGATTCATTGCAACTTGATCCACAATATTTTGCGGTCATTAAGAAACGCAGAAAGATCCCCTATGAATCTCTTGCCCATTTTTCAACCCAATACGATATTAACCTCAATTGGATTCTTTTAGCACAACAACCTACGTATCTTCAAAACGATAAAAATATGTAATTTTTTGGATGGGATATTAAAGCGAATAAAGTGTACCCGAGTGGGTACACTGTAAAATTATCTACTTCTCTTTTCGATAATCTCTTTAGCGACATTTGAAGGTACTTCTTCGTAGTGGTCAAACTCCATAGAGTATGTCGCACGACCTTGTGTCATCGATCTCAAGTCAGTTGAATAACCGAACATTTCAGCAAGTGGTACAAAGGCATTAACGATTTTACTACCTGCTCTATCGTCCATACCATTGACTTGTCCACGTCTTTTTGAGATATCTCCGATAACATCTCCCATTGATTCCTCTGGTGTTTCAACTTCCACTTTCATCAATGGCTCAAGGATCACTGGGTTAGCATTTCTACATCCCTCTCTGAATCCCATAGAACCCGCAAGTTTAAACGCCATCTCAGAAGAGTCGACATCATGGTAAGAACCATCATAAAGTGTTACTTTGACATCTTCTACAGGGTAACCTGCTTGGATACCTCTACCCATCGCTTCTTGAATCCCTTTATCAACAGGTCCAATGAATTCTTTCGGGATAACCCCACCTTTAATCTCATCAACGAACAAGTAACCAGCACCTGGCTCTTGTGGCTCAATTCTAAGATATACGTGACCGAACTGTCCACGTCCACCTGATTGTTTCGCATATTTGTACTCTTTTTCCACCGATTTTCTAATCGTTTCGCGGTAAGCAACTTGTGGCGCACCTACTTCTGCTTCTACCTTAAACTCTCTTTTCATACGATCAACGATGATCTCAAGGTGAAGCTCACCCATACCAGAAATGATTGTTTGTCCAGATTCTTCATCTGTGTTCACTCTAAATGATGGATCTTCCGCAGCAAGTTTACTAAGCGCAATACCCATTTTTTCTTGGTCTGCTTTTGTTTTAGGCTCAACCGCAACAGAGATAACTGGATCTGGGAAATGCATTCTTTCTAGAACCACTTTATCTTTATCTGAACATAAAGTATCACCTGTTGTTGTGTCTTTCAAACCAACAACCGCAGCGATTTCACCTGCGTATACTTCTTTCACCTCTTCACGCTTAATCGCATGCATTTTCATGATACGCCCAACACGCTCTTTTTTGTCTTTTGTAGAGTTAAGCGCATAAGAACCTGCCTCAAGGATACCTCTATAAACACGGATAAATGTCAACTGTCCAACAAATGGGTCAGTCATAATTTTAAATGCAAGTGCCGCAAATGGAGCATCATCTCTAGACTCTACGATCACTTCTTGCGTTTCATCATCCATTTTAGTACCTGTAATTTGTGGTACTTCTGTTGGTGCTGGCATATAATCTACAACTGCATCAAGTAATGTTTGTACACCTTTGTTTTTGAATGCTGTACCAGCAGTCATTGGAACAATGTGCATTCCTATCGTAGCTGCTTTAATCGCCGCTTTAATTTCCTCATTACTGATCTCTTCACCTTCAAGGAATTTTTCCATAAGTGCTTCATTGCCATCGATAGCCGAAATCTCTTCGATCATTTTTTCACGATACTCTTCCGCTTTCGCTTGAAGCTCTGGACGGATGTCTTGCTCATGGTATGCTGAACCCATAGCAGCATCAGCATCCCATACGATCTCTTTCATTTTAACAAGGTCAACGATTCCTTCGAAGCTATCTTCTGCACCGATTGGCAATTGAACCGGTACTGGGTTACCTTTTAATTTTTCACGAATTTGTCTCTCTACTTCGTAAAAATCAGCCCCTGTTCTGTCCATTTTGTTAACAAAAACGATTGATGGTACACCATAACGGTTTCTTTGTCTCCATACAGTCTCAGATTGAGGCTGAACACCACCAACTGCACAGAATACAGAAACAGCACCATCAAGAACCCTCATTGAACGCTCAACTTCGATCGTAAAGTCAACGTGACCCGGAGTATCGATAATATTGATTTGCTTACCTTCCCAAGTACAAGTTGTCGCCGCAGAGGTAATTGTAATCCCTCTCTCTTGCTCTTGCTCCATCCAGTCCATTGTTGCTGCACCATCGTGAACCTCACCGATTTTGTGCTCAACACCTGTATAGAAAAGGATTCTTTCTGTTGTTGTTGTTTTCCCTGCATCGATGTGTGCAGCAATACCGATATTTCTTACATCTTCAAGTTTATGCGTACGTGCCATACATTAATCCCTTACCATCTATAGTGAGCAAACGCTTTGTTCGCTTCAGCCATTCTATAAGTATCTTCTTTCTTCTTGAAAGCCGAACCTTTTTCAGTTGCAGCGTCCATAAGTTCATTACTTAGACGCTCCATCATTGTTCTTTCGTTTCTTTTTCTTGATGCATCAACAATCCATCTAATTGCAAGTGATTGTTGTCTTACAGGTCTTACTTCCATAGGTACTTGGTAAGTTGCTCCACCCACTCTTCTACTTTTTACTTCCATTACAGGCTTGACGTTATCCATCGCTTTGTTGAATACCTCAATCCCTTTTTCTCCAGATTTTGATTCAATTCTCTCTAACGCAGCATACATTACTTTTTGCGCTACACTTTTTTTCCCATCATACATGATTGCATTGATGAATTTTGTTAATACTTTAGAACCGTGTACTGGATCTGGCAATACTGGTCTAACGGGAGCTTTTCTTCTTCTCATATTTAGTCCTTCAATCTTTTATTGTGTTGATTTACTCAAGTCTTGTCCCCTAAGGTTTTTGACAACACCTGCTCTTAGATCTATCGCTAGATCAAACGCGTTTAAAATCTAAACTTACTTCTTAGGTCTCTTAGTACCGTATTTAGATCTTGCTACTGTTCTTCCATTTACACCTGAAGCATCAAGCGCACCACGAACGATGTGATACTTAACCCCTGGTAAGTCTTTAATTCTTCCGCCTCTTACAAGTACGATAGAGTGTTCTTGAAGGTTGTGACCTTCACCACCGATATAAGAGATAACTTCAAATCCACTTGTCAATCTGACTTTAGCTACTTTTCTAAGTGCCGAGTTAGGTTTCTTTGGAGTTGTAGTATAAACTCTTGTACATACGCCTCTTCTTTGAGGACATTTTACGAGTGCAGGTGATTTTGATTTTTTCACTTGCTTTTTACGTTCTTTACGAATCAATTGGTTAATTGTAGGCAAATTAGTTCCTTTCTTTGTTATTTTGAATTGAATCTGGATTCTGACACCAGAAGAAAACATTTTTTGCGTAAAAATACTCTCTTCTGATATCGTGACCACAGAAAAATGGAGAGGTATTATACCGAAAATTTCTTTATCATTTCTTATGATTGCTATATACTAAGGAGTAGTAGGGAGAAACACTGTTTTCACCCTTGGATGAAAACAGTGCAAAATCGCAGATTATTCTGCTGGTGAAACTTTAATATTATTAATATCGATCATACCTGTACCCACTGGGATCAGACGTCCGATAACCACGTTTTCTTTAAGATCTTCAAGTGTATCTACTGTACCTGCTATCGATGCAGAAGTCAATACTTTTGTCGTATCTTGGAATGATGCAGCTGAAATAATACTATCTGCACCCACCGCTGAACGTGTGATACCTACAAGCATCGGCTCAGCGATCGCAGGCTCTCCGCCCAATTTGAGTACATTTTCGTTCTCTTCTTGGAACTTACGACGAGAAACCACATCTCCAGCGATAAACTTACTGTCACCACTTTCAACCACTTTAACTTGTCTCATCATCTGAGATGTAACGATCTCAATGTGTTTATCAGAGATGTTAACCCCTTGACGACG
>JBEAQM010000053.1:0-4977 GCA_041163845.1 Pseudomonadota bacterium
ACCATCTGTTTTTCCACTTTATGTCCATACTTGATGATATTGATTTGTTCGATAAGTATCTCTTCGGTGATCACCTCTTTGCCCTGTTCGATCACATCAAGTGCTGCCATACGTCCCAGCCTCTCCAAGTCCATTGCGCTCATCCCTGTGATGTAGCGAATGATTCGCTCTATATCGATCGTCTCATCATGAGGTTTGGCTAAAATTTTTTCGATGAAAAACCTTCTGGCATCTTTATCAAGCTCAGACACTTCGACCAAAAAATCAAACTTCTGAGGTGCCGTGAGGACAGGATCTACATCATCGAGCACCTCTGCTGTCGCGATGGTAAAGACCATCTCATGGGTCGATTCTAAGATTTTGGCGACATCAGAAAAAGCGACATTGGTCACCATCCCTTGGACGATCCCTTTGATGTCAATATCTTCTAAGATCACGATACAAGGGGCTTTTTGGGCAGCTATTTGATAGACCTCTTTCATATATTCAAGATCAAAAAGTTTCGAACCAGACACTTCGATATATTGAAGATCAGAGGCTTTAGCAAACGCTTTTGCCAACATACTTTTCCCTACACTTACAGGTCCATAAAGGAGTAACCCCTTAGGGACTGGTGTATCAAATCGCTCTAGCAATTGTGGATTTTTTACCATATGAATGATCCGGTTTAATCGCCCCTTTACCTGCTCATGTCCTACGATATCATCGAAACCAACAACCGATTTGCTAAGCTTCGCATACCCTTTCGTTTTTTTGTTTGACATCCACACCCTTTGATTGATTTACGCTGATTTATTTTAACATATAAGCGTTGACTTTAGCTATAATCTACTAACGAACACTCAAAAGGATTTTGATGATTTACGAACTCTCCAATCCCGTTGCAAAAACCCTTGTAAACCACCTAAGAGAAACCAAAACAGACGCGCTTCGCTTTAGACATATCGTCCAAGAATTGTCCAAACTTCTGTCCTATGAAGCACTCAAAAATGAAACCCCTATCTCCCAAACGATCACCACGTGGCAAGGGGAGCAACGCTTTGATTTTATCGAAGAGACAAGTCTTCTCTTTGTGACTGTGCTACGTGCTGGTCTTCCAATGATCGAATCTTTAAGCGCCCTATTCCCATCCTCTTCTTCTGGTTTTTTAGCGATGAAACGAGATGAGAAGAGCCACAAAAGTGTCCTTTATTATGATCGTGTCCCTGACTGCACAGACAAAACAGTGATCGTTGTCGACCCCATGGTCGCGACAGGTGGTTCGCTCATCGATGCCTTTGCGCTACTTGAGAAAAGATCGCCCAAAAAAATCATCTCATTAAATATCATCGGCTCTCCAGAAGGATTGGCAACGATCACACACCATTATCCCAATATCGATATTTTTATCGCGCAAATCGATCAAGAGCTCAATACAGATAAATTTATCTTACCTGGTTTGGGTGATGCAGGGGATCGCTCATACAATACACCAGAATAATACCCCCACTCAAAGAGGATGCTAATCAAAAATGTGGCATTATTTAACTATACCAAAAAGGAATCAAATGAAACACATAATTTGGATCTCATTGTTTTTCTCGGCACTACTAGTACATGCAAATGAAGTCGAGAGACTCCAAAAAGGGTGCGAAGCAAATGATATGAAATCATGCACTCAGCTTGGGGAAATGTATGAGCTAGGAGATGGTGGTCTCACGCAAACATATCCCAAAGCCTTATCGTTTTATAGCAAAGCTTGCGAGGGTGGCAACGCCGATGGATGCACCAACCTTGGCAACATGTACGAACACGGCAAAGGGATCAAAGAAGATGCCGATGCTGCTGAAAAATTGTACGAAAAAGGGTGTGATGATGGGAGTGGCACAGGGTGTTATAAGCTTGGCGTTATGTACTATGAGAGATTAAGCCCCAACCAAAGCACCGAAGTGGTCAGAAGTTTGTTTCGTGAAGCGTGTGCCTTAGGTGAAGTGATGGGGTGTGTCAACCACCGCATCTTGCAAAAGAGTTATCGACATTTTGATGATATGCAATAAATGAAACACCTTATCAACGCTCTCTTACTCAAACAACTCCATCAGCTCAAAGCGTTGGGGTATCGGTATACTTCTATCTCTCCTTATGAAGAACAAGAAGTACTCACCCTCCCAAACACCCTCGAATCACTCAAAAAACAAGCCTTAGAGTGTCACCTTTGTGAGCTGAGCAAAACGAGACAAAAAGTGGTCTTTGGCGAAGGGAATCCCCATGCTGATATCCTTTTTATCGGTGAAGCACCTGGAAACAGCGAAGACACTATGGGGCGCCCTTTTGTGGGACGTTCGGGTGAATTGCTCACGAAAATGATCGAAAATGTCTTAGAGCTCACAAGAGAAGAGGTTTATATAGCCAATATTATCAAATGCCGCCCCCCACACAATGAGACCCCCACCCCTACACAAGCACACACGTGTCTTCCGTTCTTACTTAAGCAGATAGAGTTAATACAGCCGAAATTTATCGTCTCTTTGGGGGTGACAGCTTACCGTTATCTCACCAACGATGAGACAGAGATTGGTAAAGTACGAGGCTCTGTCCATACCCAAAATCGCTATACTTTGATGCCGACGTACCATCCGAGCTATTTGCTCCGAAATCCTAGTGCGAAAAAAGAGGTTTTTGAAGATTTGCTCAAACTAAAAAGTTTGCTTTAAACGAGCTCTATTTTCTTATCAACATGGAGTCCGAATCCTGCGATACCTACAAATTCGGTCTCTTTATTGGTAGTGAGAAGATGGATGTGTCTAATCCCAAGGTCTTTGAGTATCTGTGCCCCTACCCCAAACTCTTTGGCTTGCTCATGTGAGATCACTTTAGTGTCCAAAAAGATCAAGATTCCACCGTTGGTTTTGAGATACTCGATCGATTTATTGAGCGCTTCGAAACGTTTATTATCAAGAATGAAGTCGATATCTTGCCCTATATTGTGAAATTTCACATTGGATGTTTCTCTTGCTTTATAAAACTGTATCACTGTATGGATGCGCCCTAGATGATCTTCATAAGTGATTTTACCCACCTTGATCCCCCTTAGTTCGCTCTCCTCTTCTTTGATCCGCTTGATGAGTTTTTCATGTGCCAGACGGTACTCTACGATATCAGAGATATAGACGATGGGCATCGTGTGCTTCTGGGAAAAGTGCTGCAAGTCATCCATACGTGCCATCTCTCCATCATCTTTGATGATCTCACAGATCACCGCAGCAGGCGCTACACCTGCGAGCTTACATAAATCCACAGAACCCTCTGTATGCCCTGTACGCACGAGCACGCCACCATCTTTTGCGATCAGAGGAAATATATGTCCAGGACGGACGAAATCTTCGCTCAGTGTTTGAGGGTTGGCAAGTTTACCGATGCAGTCATTTCTCTCTGCAGAGGAGATCCCTGTTTTGGCATTGGCAGAGTCGATCGATACCGTGAAGGCCGTTTCATGGTTCGAGTCGTTGTGGCTCACCATCGGTATGAGATCAAGCTTTGCAGCGATCTCTTTGGAGATAGGAGTACAAATAAGCCCCCTTGCCTCTTTCGCCATGAAGTTCACCATATCGGGCGTAGAAAAGGTAGCAGCATAGACAAGATCCCCTTCGTTTTCACGATTTTCGTCATCCATCATGATGACCATCTTCCCTTTTTTGATCTCTTCTATCGCTTTTTCTACTCTTTGTATCGCTTCGCTAGCCATCTGATATACCTTCGTTTTTCATTCCTTATATTATACCTAGTTACTACTTTTTTTTGTATTCCTTGACACAAAAGCCTTTTCCTGCTATAATCCCGTCCACATAAGCAAAAAGCTTATAAGCATATTGGGGTATCGCCAAGCGGTAAGGCCTCGGTTTTTGGTACCGATATTCGGGGGTTCGAATCCCTCTACCCCATCCACTTGGATTTCTTTTTAAATCCTCTCTCTTTATTATTTGTCGCGGGATAGAGCAGTTTGGTAGCTCGTCGGGCTCATAACCCGAAGGTCGTCAGTTCAAATCTGGCTCCCGCAACCAAAACAAGCATAGCGCAGTTTTATTCAACGTTTCAGCCTGAAATTTTTTTAATTAAGCAAAAATTCATATATCTAAATCAATGCTGTTAAAGGAATAGCCCAAAATTGATATTCTTCAAATTTAAAAGGAAGTATTTGGTCTCCACCATATAAAACAATACCTTTAAAGTTTTTACCATTCATTGTATTGGCTAAAGCTCCAAGTCCTTTAAAATGTTCAGATTTTAAATTTGAACCTGACTTAATCTCTAAAGCTACTATATCACCATTACTTGCTTCTAGTACAAAATCTACTTCTTTTTTCTGTTGATCCCTAAAATGAAAAATCTCTACATCTGTGTCTGCGTAAGATTGATGCTTGATAAGTTCACTATACACAAAACCTTCCACTAAATTACCTAAAAGCTCATTTTTCCCTAACATCGATGATTCTACATCAACATTTAATAGATGGCTTGCTAGCCCTGTATCTACAAAATGCACCTTTGGACTTTTTGTCACTCTTTTTAATCTATTATTGGCATATGCAGGTACAAGTTTTATAATATAAAGTGCTTCAAGTATCTGTATATATTTTGCTACTGTTTTATCAGCAATACCAACTTTTCCAGCAATGCTTGAATAATTTACCAAAGAGCTTACTTGTCCAGCCAAGACTTTTAAGAGCTTTGAAAGGTGGGAAATTGTCTCAAGCTGCACATTTTTTATGGTTGCGATATCTTTTGTAATTCTTGCTTTGATATAAAAATCATACCAAGCTTTTTTTGCTTTTTTTGGAAGTTCATATACTTCAGGATATCCACCATTTATCACGGCACTGATAAACTCTTCTTTTTCTATACTTCCAAAATCAATATCAAAGCTATTAAAATCATCACTGAAAAACTTATCGATAATATTGATATCTCTATTATTAATTTCTGCATAAGAGAGTGGAA
>JBEAQM010000054.1:0-19410 GCA_041163845.1 Pseudomonadota bacterium
GCAAAAGAGTTAAGAGCAGAAGGGATCAAAGCAGGTGTTGTTGCGATCAGAAACTTCAGACCATTCCCGTATGATTTAGTGCGAGATGCTTTACAACATGTAAAATCAGTAGCGGTAACAGATCGTTCATCTCCAGGTGGTGCGATGGGTGCATTCTACAATGAGGTATCAGCAGCACTTTATACAACACCAAATAGACCTCTTGTGACAAATTACATTTATGGTCTTGGTGGACGTGACTTTTCGATAGATCAGGCAAAACAAATATTTAGAGACCAGCAAGCAAATGCTGAGGCTGGGCATATTACTACAGATATCCAACAATTCTCAGGACTTAGAGGTCCTGCGCTTGGATTCTTTAAGACAAGAAGGGGTTAAGCTATGGCGATTACATCAATTAAAAACTTAAAAGAATTTTCAACAAGTAACGATAGATTTGAGGGTGCACATACCCTCTGTCCTGGTTGTGCTCACTCTATGATAGTAAGAGAGCTTATGAACTGTACAGATGACAACCTTGTCATCGCTACAAATACAGGGTGCCTTGAGGTATCTACAGCGGTTTATCCATTTACATCATGGGATACTTCTTGGATCCATATTGGTTTTGAGAATGCTCCTTCAGCGATCTCTGGTGCTGAAGCGATGCATAAAGCAAGAAAAAGAAAAGGGACACTTTCTGATAACAATGCACCAGTCAAGTTTGTAGCGTTTGGTGGGGATGGTTCGACGTATGATATTGGATTTCAGTGGCTTTCAGGAGCTATGGAGAGAGGTCATGATTTTACGTATATTTGTTTAGATAATGAAAACTATGCAAATACAGGTGGACAAAGATCATCAGCGACACCTATTGGTGCGACCACATCTACTGCACAAGCAGGAACACATTCTTATGGTAAAAAAGAGAAGAAAAAAGATATCGTAGGAATCATGGCAGCACATGGGGCTCCTTACGTAGCACAATTGGCGCCAAACAAATGGAAAGCAATGGCAAAAGGTTTTCAAAAAGCACTTGAAACGGAAGGACCATGTTTTATCAACACCGTTTCTCCATGTTGTACAGAGTGGAAGTTTGAGCCAAAAGATACGATCGGTATCACAGACTTAGCTACTGATTCGTTGATGTTCCCAATGTATGAGATCATCGATGGACATGAGCTTAACATCCTTTATAGACCAAAAAATATTCTTAAAGTAGAAGATTATCTTGGGGCACAAGGGCGTTATAAGCACCTCTTTAAGCCAGAGTATAGACACGTTATCGATCAGATCCAAAAAGATGTAGATGATAAGTGGGATATGCTACAACGCCGTGAAGAAGCTAGAGTTTAAAACTCAGCTTTTGCACAGCTTTATCCGAACGATTTCGTTTCGTTCGGTGATATACTTTAAAGTATGTTCTCTTTCTTCACTCACATCATTACAATAAAGCTGCACCAAATCTGAATTTTTCAAAAATTTTCCAACTTTTTTTCATTTCTAATTTCTAATTTCTCACTCTAACGCTATAATCCATATTATATTTAAAGGAAATGTCATGCCATTATTAGATAGTTTTACGGTTGACCATACCAAAATGAAAGCCCCTGCTGTACGAGTTGCAAAAAAAATGAGTAGTCCAAGTGGTGATACGATTACGGTATTTGATTTGCGTTTTTGTAAGCCAAATAAAGAGATATTATCTGAAAAAGGGATACATACGTTAGAGCATCTTTTTGCAGGTTTTATGAGAGATCATCTTAACAGTAAAAAAATAGAGATTATTGATATCTCTCCAATGGGCTGCCGTACAGGGTTTTATATGTCCTTACTGGGTAGACCGAAAGCAAAAAATGTTGCAAAAGCGTGGAAAAAATCGATGCTAGATGTGTTAAATGTCAAACATAAAAAAAATATTCCAGAGCTCAATATCTATCAATGTGGAACATATAAAATGCACTCTTTGAACGAAGCACAGCAGATAGCATCTCATGTTTTAGATAAAGGGGTTGGGGTCATGGATAATAAGAAACTAAAGTTGAGTAAAAAACAACTCAAAAAAGGAAAATAACAGATGTATATCCTTATCCCTTGTGATGGAACAGATGAGAAAAATTCTAAGATTACTACCTTGGCAGAGCGTCTAAAATGGGCATTCATCGATTTTGATAATGGTCACGTGAAAAGTACACAGTTTTTTGATGAGAGAGAAGAAGCAGGTGTGGATTGGATAGATTTTGTGATATTGGCAAACAAGTATGAAAATTATCTTGATTTTATGAATGAAGGGATGATGTGCCTTGTAAGAAGAGAAGAAGAGACACTCGAAGAGGTGATGTCCGCATTTGTGTTTAAAGAGTTAGACGAGATAGGGATGTAATGGACACAAGTGAACGATTTGGAGGCAACAAAAAAGTTGTTATGACTCAAGATGGTTCACAAACACTTTTTTCTACACAGTTTAACGAATCGTATCATTCTACCAAAGATGGTGCATTGCATGAGTCTTTAGAAAAACATGTCAAACAAGCTTTGGCTTTTTTTAAAGAGAAAGAAAAACTCACCATTTTAGATATCTGTTTTGGATTGGGCTATAACACGCTTGCTACTGTGTATTATATGAAAAAAGAGGGTTTGAAACAAAAAGTACATATCCTCTCTCCAGAGTTTGATGAAGCGTTGGTGCGTTCGTTAAAACATTTTGAGTATCCTTCAGAGTTTGATATGCTTCAGCCTATGATTCAAGCCATTAGTGATACTTTTTATTATGAAGATGAGCAGTTTAAGATCGAAGTATTGATAGGGGATGCGAGAGAAAGAATCCCCCAGATCAAAGAGAAGGTCAATATTGTGTATCAAGATGCGTTTAGTCCCAAGCAAAATCCATTGCTTTGGACGAAGGAGTATTTTGCACAGGTGCGAGCGATTTGCGATCAAGATGTAGTGTTAACGACCTATTCTGTGGCGACGGCTATTCGTATGGGGCTTTGGGAAAATGGATTTCATATCTTTGAACAACAAGCACAAGGAGTCCGTGATTTTACGATTGCTAGTTTGAAAGTGTTGCCACTAAAAGAGATTGATATGGTGTTAAAAAAAGTGCGAAATCCTGTAGCAAAAAGCTTGCATGATATCGATTATAGTTGAGCTTAATAACTCATTTGTATCGTATCGATATCGTGCCAAGAGAGTGTTTTATCTCTATTTTTATGCTTCAAGATATGCCCTATATAGCGCGCAAAAAGATCTGTTTCTATATTGACCTTTGTACCTACTTTGTAGTTTTGTATGAGTGTCTCTTTCAGTGTATGAGGGATGATGGTCAAACGAAAGCTTTCTGGATGTACTTCATTGACGGTTAGACTGATCCCATCAACCGTAATAGAGCCTTTTGGTACGATGTACGCGATCTGTTCCTTGGGAACTTGAATCGTAAAATCGGTTCCATTTTCCCTAGGTGAGATCTGGGTTATTGTGCCTACGCAATCAACATGTCCTTGGACAATATGCCCCTCAAAACGGTCATTCATTTGCATAGCAGGTTCGATATGCACCTCCCCGGTTAGTTTACTTTCATCGATAATAGTGCGTGTTTCATCTGACAATTCAAGATCAAATCCATCTGGACGTACATGAATTACTGTAAGACACACACCATTAATTGCTATAGAGTCACCCAACTTTGCTTTATGTTTTGACACTATATTTAGGATATGGTTTTGATAACTTTTGACAGTAGCGATTTCTCGTATAAGTCCTGTAAACATGATACTCCATTTTTTGGATATAATTCGCTAATTATAGCAAAATAGAGTTAGGAGTTACACGCTTTGGTAATGGATTATGATGTCATAGTGATTGGTGGAGGACACGCGGGGATAGAGGCATCACTTGCTTCTGCACGTATGGGTAGCAAAACGTTGATGATCACTATTCTGGCAGAGCAGATAGGGGCTTCTTCTTGTAACCCTGCAATTGGCGGTTTAGCCAAAGGGCACTTGGTACGTGAAGTAGATGCACTGGGTGGAGAGATGGGACTATGTACCGATAAGACAGGTATCCAATTTCGAACACTTAATGCATCTAAAGGTCCTGCCGTACGAGGAACGCGTGCGCAGATCGATATGGACCAATACCGTATCTATATGCGTAATGTAGTCCTCAATACACCAAACCTTGATGTCAAACAAGAAATTGCGGATGGGTTGATCATCGAAGAAAATGAAGTGCGAGGGGTTACCACACAACTTGGAAATCGTTATAGCGCTTCTAAAGTCGTGATCACGGCGGGGACATTTTTAAATGGATTGATCCATATTGGGGAGAAAAAGCAAACTGCAGGACGTCAAGGGGAATTTGCATCGGTAGCACTAGCAGAGTATCTTCGTGGCTTAGGGCTGAATATCGGTCGGTTGAAGACAGGAACATGTGCGCGTATTGATGCGAAATCGGTCGATACTTCTGGAATGGAGCTACAAGATGGTGATACACCCCCTCCACCATTTTCTTTCCGTACAGATAGAAAAACATTTCACCCAAAACAGTTACCTTGTTATGTGACTTATACCAATGAAAATACCCATGAGATTATCGAAAGCAATTTTTACCGTGCACCTATGTTTTCTGGACAGATTGAAGGGATAGGACCACGTTACTGTCCAAGTATCGAAGATAAAATTAATCGTTTTAGGGATAGACCAAGACATCAGATCTTTGTGGAGCCTCAGACGATAGATGAAACAGAATATTATATCAATGGGATGAGTACTTCTTTGCCGATTGATGTGCAACTTGAGATGGTGCGTTCAGTAGCAGGGATGGAGAATGCCAAGATCGTTCGTTATGGGTATGCGATAGAGTATGATTATGTGCAGCCTACAGAGCTCAAACATACACTTGAGACTAAAAAAATCAAAGGGCTTTATACTGCAGGGCAGATTAATGGTACTACAGGATATGAAGAGGCAGCGGCACAAGGGCTTATGGCAGGGATCAATGCCGCATTAAGTGTGCAAGGCAAAGAACCACTTATCCTTCGTAGAGATGAAGCGTATATTGGAGTATTGATCGACGATCTAGTGACCAAAGGGACGAAAGAGCCTTACCGTATGTTTACAAGTCGTGCAGAGTATCGCCTCCTTTTACGCGAAGACAATGCAGATATGAGGTTGTCTCATTATGGCAAAGCATTAGGACTTTTAGATGAAGCGTATCTTGAAAGATTTGAGCAGAAAAAAGCAGATATTCAAGAGGCACTTGAGGTGCTTAAAACACAACATGTAACCCCTACTAAAGAGTTTTTAGAGAAATTAGAATCAATTGGTGCGGTGAAGATTAATGATAAAACATATATGCTTGATGTTATTGGGCGTGGAGAATTTGATAGAGAAAAACTCATTACATTGTTACCTGAATTTGACAAATACAGTGATGAGGTGATTGAGCAGATTCTTGTGGAAGCAAAATATAGTCGCTACATCGAAAAACAACAACAACAGATACTTCAAATGGATGAAATGTTAAAGATTAAGATACCAGAAAATTTCATCTATCGTAACGTTTCTGGGCTTAGTAATGAAATCGTAGAAAAGTTAGAGAAGGCGACACCTCCAACACTGTTTGCAGCATCTGAAATATCTGGAGTTACGCCAGCGGCGCTTGAGATTATCCATGTCCATATCAAAATAGCGCAAAGGAGCAAACGATAATGTTATATTATTATGCAAATTCTGGACATAAGCTAGGGATGGAGCGTGTACGTCGTGGTACGGCGCTTTTAAAAAAGCTGAAAGAGGCAGGGGTAGAGACACAACTCTTGGTCAACGATTTTAGGGCTGGACTTTTAGCCAAAGAGCTTGGTTTGGATGCGTATGTAACGATAGAAACGATACAAGATATCGATGCGATTGCACAGCCTGGAGATAGCATTATCATAGACTCACTTGAAGATGAGAGAGGACGGTTGGTGAAGTATTGTGCTGATTTCAAACATGTCTGGCGATTTGAGCATGATAGTGAGGATTACTCTGTTCATGGCGAAAGGCTCATTCGATCCAAGTGTAGTGATCATAGCTGTGAAGATGCGTTGATTTTAGATGATCTCTTTTTTGAAATACACCCTAAAGAGGAACGTCTGCTTTTCTTTTTAGGGGATGCTGATTATGATAAAGTGATTTTAAATAACGCACCCTTTTTTGAAGCATTCGATATGGAGTTACTCCTTGGAAACTACTTTTTTGTGAAGTATGAAAGTGATTTAGAGAAGCTCTTTACAACAATGCACGAGCCTGAAGCGTATAGTGATCTCATCACTTCAAGCAGTACTATTGTCACAGCATCTGCTTATACTGCTTTGGAAGCGAAGGTATCGGGTGCAAAAGTGATCTTAATAGAAGCAGATAAACCATTTCTTTATCCTAAAGAGATGTTAGAGGCGTATGGTATCGTGGTTATCGAAGGATTTGATGTGGGAAAAGTGAACCAAGCGCTTTCTTCAGAGATGCCTAAAGCCTCTAAAATGATCGAAAAATATGATGCATCAAATTTTAAAATATAAGTAGTTCTAATTCGTTAGAATTACTTAATAGTCTACATTTACATCAAATAACATTTTCCCTAAAAACCGTACCTTTCAGCCTCTTTTTTTAAACCTTTGTTAATTAGAACTTTTATACAATATAATTTAATATTATCTTAAAAAGAGGAGAAAATATGGCTAACGAAAGTAAAAGTCGCCGTGATTTTATGGGTATGGCTCTTGGTGCATGTGCAGCTGTAGGTGGGCTTGGTGCTCTTTATGCTGCAAAACGCTCTTGGGACCCACTCCCAAGCGTCAAAGCAGCAGGATTTACAACGATCGATCTTGCACCGGCACAACCCAATGTGCTAAACACAGAAAAATGGAGAGGGAAACCTATCTTTATTTTGAAAAAAACGAGTGAAATGGCAGCGGATGACAGAGATATCGTGATCGGTAGTGACCGTTATCTGGTTGCTATTGGGCTTTGTACACATCTTGGATGTATTCCTGCGTATGCTGCAGGAGAGCATAAATTTAAATGTGCATGTCATGGGGGTGAATTTGATTCAAGTGGGAAACAAACATTTGGACCTCCACCAAAGCCGTTGGTGATCCCACCGTTCAAGATAGAGGGGACAAAACTTGTACTTGGGGAAGAGGGACCTGAGTATAAAAAAATGTTAGAAAATGGTTTAGTATAAGGAGTAGTGTATGGCACATTTTGATGAAAACGCAAAACCATTTTCACACCAATGGTTAAATGATAGATTGGCAGTAGATACTGTCAAAAAGGTGCTCTCTACAGAGTATTGGATCCCAAAAGATATTAACTTTTTGTGGGCGATGGGGATGGTCTTGGCTGTCACTTTTGGACTCCTTTTAGTCAGTGGTATTTTCTTGTTGATGTACTATAAGCCAGATGCTGGATTGGCTTTTGATAGCGTAAACCATACAATCATGAGTGAAGTTGGTTTTGGATGGTTATGGAGACATATCCACGGTGTAGGTGCATCGGTAGTATTTTTGATCATTTATATCCACATGTTCACAGGTATCTACTACGGTTCATATAAAAGAGGTCGTGAGATGATCTGGATCTCAGGTATGCTTCTTTTCTTGACATTCTCTGCAGAGGCATTCTCTGGATATATGCTTCCATGGGGACAAATGAGTTACTGGGCAGGTATGGTTATTACGAACCTCTTTGAAGGTTTCTCGCCAGATATCGCAGGTGGTGCATTGAACTTCCCTGGATTTGTCGAGTGGTTAAGAGGAGATTATGTCCCAGGTGATGCATACCTTACACGTTTCTTTATGTTGCATGTGTTGCTTTTACCATTGGCGATCATCGGACTTATCGTATTTCACTTTGCAACACTCAGACTTCCGCATGTAAATAACCAAGAGGGAGCTGAAGTTGACTTTGATGAAGCGGCAAAACTGTATAAAGAAGGGAAGAAAAAAGAGTCAAAAGTGATTCCATTTAACCCTGTGTTTTTAAGTAAAGATGTTTTTGTATTGGGTGTTTATTTTATTCTCTTTTTCTACTTGGTATTCTACCATTTTGATTTTGCGATGGATCCAGTCAACTTTGATCCAGCAGATGGATTGAAGACCCCGCCACACATTTACCCTGAGTGGTATTTCTTGTGGAGTTATGAAATTCTTAGACCATTCCCGAAAGATCCAGGATTGATAGCATTTGGTATTGCACAAGCGGCACTTTTCTTTATGCCATTTATCGATAGAAGTCCAAATGTGGCTCCAGCACATAGAAGAGGGGCATTCCAAATTTGGTTCTGGATTCTTTTGGTAGATATGATCGTACTTACGATTATGGGAAAACTTCCTCCAGCGGGTATTTGGAACACGATTGGAATGGGTGCAGCAATAGTATTCTTACTACTTGGACCAGCACTCTTCTTGATCACAAGAAAAGAAAAAAAGCTGTAAGGGAGCAATGATGAGAGAGTTAAAAATTTTAGCAGTAGTTGTTTTCTTTACACTACTTACATATTGGGGTGTTGAGCCATTTGCACATTCACAGATGCATAAACATGTAGAGTTTAACCACTTTAGTTATGATGGCAAAGCAGATGTCGAAGAAGCAAGTGATGCAAAAAAAGGAGAAAAAGAGGCATTTTGGAGTAGCGTAGAAAGTATCGCTAATCTTCAAGGGGATGCAACAGCAGGTGAAGCAGGGTTTGCGATGTGTCAAGGGTGCCACAATGGTGGTGGTGTCAATATGGGGGGTGTCATTCCACCAAATCTTGACCATGCTGGAGCACTTTATGATAAGAAGTATTTGATCGCATTGATTAAAGATCCTGCGATGGCATCAAATGTTGACCATAAATATGATGATACAATGATGCACCCAATGGGAGCAATCAAAACGATGATTACAGAAGATCAAGGTATCGCTGATGTGGTAGCATACATTATGAAAAATCTTTCGGCAGAACCGACAGCTAAAGAAGCTTACACTGAAGCGTGTGGGCGTTGTCATGCAGTCCGTTATGATAACTTTACGCAGCTTGGGGATACGCCATCGTTTAAAGATGAAAAAGATGTATTGGCATACAAGATCAAAGTACTTGAAGAGCAAGATGCAGTAAAAGCGTATATGGGTAAATTACCACCAGATTTATCGATGATTATCAGAGCAAGAGGAGAACATTTCTTAGAAACATTTGTGGAGAATCCACAAAGTCAACTTCCAGGAACTTCTATGCCTAGAGTAGGGCTTACTGATGCAAGTTTTGAAAAGGTCAAAGCGTATTTGACTCAAGCAGGTGATCCAAGTAAAAAGCTTAGAGAAGCGTATGGACCTTATGTATTACTTTTCTTCCTTGTCTTTACAATATTGGCATACTTTTGGAAAAAGTATCAATGGAAAGACCTTCACTAAAATGATATGAGAAGTAGGGATTTCCCTCACTTCTCACCCCTTTTTGATTTATCCTTCTCTTATCTACATTTAGATACCCTAAGAAAAATTTTTAAAAATAATATATTGGATTGTAAATGCTTATAGATGGACATGGTAGGGTTGTAAATTATTTACGTATCTCAGTAACGGAACGTTGTAATTTTAGATGCCAGTACTGTATGCCCGAAAAACCATTTTCATGGGTTCCTAAAGAGAATCTTCTTTCGTTTGAAGAGCTTTTCCTTTTTGTTAAAGTGGCGATCGATGAGGGGGTAACTAAGATTCGCTTAACTGGTGGCGAGCCACTACTTCGCGAAAATTTAGATGGTTTTGTAAAGATGATCTCTGATTATAAACCTGATATTGATTTGGCTTTAACTACCAATGCTTATCTCCTCCCTGAAGCAGCACAAAAACTTAAAGATGCAGGATTAAAGCGGTTGAATATCTCACTCGATTCATTACGACCTGATATCGCGGCCAAAATCGCAGGAAAAGATGTATTATCAGAAGTGCTTAAAGGGATTGATAAAGCACTTGAAGTGGGCTTAAAAGTGAAGATCAATATGGTGCCACTCAAAGGGATTAACGAGCATGAAATCTTAGATATTTTAGAATATTGTAAAGCTCGTGATATCAAGGTGCGCTTTATCGAATATATGGAAAACCGTCATGCTGATCAAGCCCTTAAAGGGATGCACGGTAGAGAGATACTTGAAAAAGTCAAAGAGCGTTACACGATCAAAGCATTGGGGCGTGAAGGGGCAAGTCCTTCTTTTAATTATTTGTTAGACGATGGGACAGAATTCGGGCTTATTGACCCACATAAGCATGATTTTTGTGAAAGCTGTAACCGAATCCGTTTAACTGCCGAGGGAAATTTAATCCCATGCCTCTATTTTGATGAGGCGATGAGTATTGCAGCATCGGTGAAAAAAGGGGATATTCAAGGGGCAGCGAATATACTGGCACAGGTTTTAAAAGATAAGCCAAAAGAGAACCGTTGGAGCGAAGAGAACCCCAATGAAGAGAAAGAGATCTCCTCTCGAGCATTTTACGAGACAGGTGGATAATGTTTTATTTAAGCGAGCATTTTTTTTCGATTCAAGGTGAGGGTAAGTATGCAGGAGTGCCTTCGTATTTTTTACGTACGGGAGGATGTAATCTAAGCTGTCCTGGATTTCATGCAAGTTACAAAGTCGAAGGGGAAGTACGCTATGGATGCGACACCTATTTCGCGGTAGATGGTAGTTTTGCGAAATCGTGGCAGAAGATAGAGCAGAGCCAACCACTCATTGATATGCTACAAACCCAATTCAATGAAATAGGCTATAAACCGCATCTGGTCATTACAGGGGGAGAACCTCTAATGTATCACGAAGATAAGACGTTTTACGAAGTGATAGCGTGGCTTATTGGGCAACAGATTGAAGTGACATTTGAAACCAATGGAACTATAGAGATAGATTTTACCAAATATCCGGTGTATACCTCTTGTATCTTTGCTCTTTCACTGAAACTTAGAAACTCTGGTGAACCAGAAGCCAAAAGGATCGTTCCCGCTGCACTTAAAGCAATCGCTTATCACGCAAAAGAAGCATTTTTAAAATTTACCATAGATGCGAATTTAGTAGAAGAAACAGCACTTGAAGAGATCACAATGATTCGGGAAATTTTACCAAAATTGGATATTTATTGTATGCCTGTAGGGGAAAGTAGAGATACGATTTGGAAAAATGATAGATCGGTATTTGCATTTTGCATGAAACATAATTTTCGCTATAGTGATAGACTACATATACGCGTTTTTGATACGACACAGGGGGTTTAGAGATGCTAATTAGAAAGCTATTTAAGTTTGAAAATGCACATATAGTACGGGGGTGTACGACACGTCGATGTAGCGAAAATATACATGGGCATTCATATAAAGTAGAAGTGCTTTTAGAGTCTAACTATCTTGATAATGGGCAAATGGTCTATGACTTTGGTTTAACCAAACAATATATTAAAGAGATGATCGACTCATTCGATCATGCGATTACACTTTGGGCTGAAGATGATAGCCTATATATCGAAGCGATGAAAAAATATAGTAACCGTTGGATAGCTTTACCTGTATCACCTTCTGCAGAGCAATTTTCTCGTGTGATTTACTTAATCGTAGAGCGTATTCTAGCATGTACTCAGATGCAAAATGGAGAGAGAAATGTGACATTGCATAGTGTTATTGTGCATGAAACCGACACGGGGTATGCGCAAGGATTTAAAGAGGATGCTTATAGTGAATTGATGGGAGTTATTGCTTTAGATGCAATAGATTTTTCATCTCAAGTCCAACAAGAGTGGAGTGATAGTGAACTATGGAATAAGCTACTTGCATATGTGCCTATCATTAATCCAAAGAAAGTCTAGATTTGTAATTCTTTGGTATAATAACACTTAGATATAAAGTGAAGGAGAGCGTATGAAAAAAGTAATACTTTCATCTATATCCCTTTTTGTTTTATGTGGATTTGCGATGGCTGGTGAAACAGTCAATACGACAAACCCTGCATCATTCAAAGAGATAAAACTCATCACGCAAAAGGTATTCGTAAAATCGAGTGACATAGCAGCATGTGCATCTATGGTCCCTCCAGCGGGAGCAGCACCACAAGCTACGCCAGCTGCACCTGCAACACCAGCAGCAGCAACAAAGTCAGTGAGTGACTCTAAAATGAATCGCGCTCAAAAATAAATCAAAATAAAGGAAAAAAATGAAAAACATCGTACTATTTACAAGCGTTACAGCAGCACTTCTCTTTACGGGATGTGGTCAAGCAACGAATGCAAATCTTGAACCTAAAAAAGTAGAGCAGGCACCAACAAAGGTAGTTGAAACAGTTAAAACAAAAGCAAAAGTAGCAAAAGTTTCTAAACAAAACTGTATCCCAAGAGCATTTCCTGTGGAGCCTGCAGCACCTGCAACTTCTGTAGGAC
This sequence comes from Pseudomonadota bacterium, assembly GCA_041163845.1. Taxonomy (GTDB): domain Bacteria; phylum Campylobacterota; class Campylobacteria; order Campylobacterales; family Sulfurovaceae; genus Sulfurovum. Next base: position 12,417 of record JBEAQM010000054.1, read on the forward strand.
CTGCAGCACCTGCGACACCGGCACCTGGTATCTGTCCAGAAGAGAAGTAAAATAGAGATTTTTGGTATGAAACAGATTACATTATTATCAATTATCACAGCAACACTTTTGTTTACAGGGTGTGGTGAAGAGACAAAAAAAGCAGCAGCTGAAGCGACAGTATCAAATGTTGAGGCGGTTCAAGAAAAAACAGATAAAGTTGTAGAAGAAACGCAAGCCAAAGTAGAAGAGACTATAGAGACTACACAAGCATTAATGGCGCCAACAGTTTTTGATAAATGTAAAGGGTGTCATGGTGCAAATGGTCAGCAAGCAGCGATGGGAAAATCGGCTATCATTGCTGGACAAGATAAAGAGACATTAATTGCTTCTATGAAAGCTTATCAAGCAGGTACAAGAAATGAAGTAGGTTTTGGTGGTCTGATGAAAGGACAACTTGCATCAGTCACTGATGAAGATATCAACGCAATCGCAGAATATCTTTCCAAGCAATAATCTCTCTTGGATTTCAAGTTGTTCCAGCTGGAACAACTTATCTTGTAAAAATTTCCTCTTTTTTGGCACTGGTTAACTCCCATCTAATCGGTAAAATTTTTACGATGCGTCCTTTTTCAAGCTTTTCTAGATGCGGCTCTGTAATGAGCATCGCATCGGCTTTTTCTAATGGAGATAGCATTCCTGGAAGCTGTTTTTTAAATGGTGAGAAAGTTTTACCATCATAACTCCCTAAGCGTACTGTATATTTCCCTCCACGAAGTGTAAAATCTTCTTCTATTTTAGTCTCTATTGTCTGATGATAGAACGAATGCATTCCTGACATTTTGCGTATCGCAGCACGGACAAATAGTTCATAATTTACCATCGAAGCAAGTGGGTTACCAGGTAGATTGATGATCACAGTATCTCCTATTGTTCCAAAAGCAGTTGGTTTTCCAGGTTTGATATCTACTTGATCAAAATGGATTTGCATCCCTAAGGAGGTAAATGCCTCTTTGGTAAAATCTTTATCACCCATGCTCACACCGCCACTAGTCAGAATGATATCCGCATCCATCGCTGCACGGATTGAGGTAGTCAGAGATTCGAGAGTATCTGCTGAGCTATCGATCTGTTTTATCTCACATCCAAGTTGTTTTGCTCGTGCTAAGAACATAGGGGTATTAGAGTTGTACAATTGATGTGGTTGGATTTTTTCATGGTGTGGACGAAGCTCATCCCCTGTTGCAAATACGGCTACTTTGATCTTGCGTCTGACCCAAATATGTGTCACACCTTGACTTGCTAAAAGGGCGATAGTGTAGGGGGTGACTTTTTCCCCTGCATGTAGATAGACTGTTCCACTTTTAATATCTTCTCCGGATCGTCTAATATTCACCCCAGGAGAGATATCATCTGGTAATGTTACAATCTTGTTTTGCACGGTTACATTTTCTATTGGTATGATGGCTTCACACCCTTTTGGGATAGGTGCACCGGTCATGATTTTGATCGTTTTTCCATGCTCCAGTATCATTTGAGGATCATCACCTGCATAGATGACGTCAACACATGGTACTGCTTTGCCTGCATCAGTCGACTTGACCGCATATCCATCCATCGCAGAATTATCAAAGCGAGGTAGATTAAAAGTTGCTATACGATCTTCACCCATAATACGCCCTAGAGCTTCCTCAATGAGCAAAAGTTCTAAATTAACAACGGGGGTTTTGTCGTAAACGATATCGAGTGCTTGTGTAATGGAGATAGCCATCAGAAAACCCTTTATGTCATAGTGAAGATGATTATAGCAAAATAGGGTATAATCCACTTTTAAAGATGAAACGCTCAAAGGATAAAGATATGATAGAAACGATGTTAACAACACATAGTATATTGGTAAAAGTTTTTTTAGGTTTTTTGGTCGCAGGATTGTTTATCCCTAAGATGACAGCGAAGCATCCATTGAAATTTAAAAAGGCAAGTTTTGTGTATACGATGATTTTTCAAGCCATTGCAACAATGATCGCTTTTGTAGGGATTATTGCTATTTTTGCAGGGGATTTGGGATGGACTATGACTACCATGATTATGATGGCAGTTTGGGCTGTACTGATGTATATCGAGATTAAAAAACATAAATTAGTCAAACTTTCAGATTTGACAAACCCACAAACACATGTTTTTTTAAGTGGAGCATTTTTAAAGATCACTATCGTACAGATTTTACTTGTGGTGGTTATGGTAGTCTTGATGGTTCTTAAAGCCAAAGGTTTGATTACGCTGTAGTATGCTGTATCTTTATCACACTGAGGCAGGTAAGCCATCTCTTTCATTGACGGGTGATGAACACCGATATATTTTTAAAGTTCGTCGCCATCAAACCAATGAAATACTCTATTTACGCAACCTCAAAGATGATTCTATTTATCGTTATGTGATCAGCTCGATCGATAAACGTTCGGTGGAGTTGTCTTTGCAAGAGAGTCAAATACTTCAAATTCACGCACGCTTCCCTCTGCACATCGGATGGTGTGTGATTGACCCTAAAAATATAGAAAAAGTACTCCCTTCTTTGAATGAAATGGGAGTGGAAAAAATCACATTTATTTACTGTAAACGATCACAAAAAAGTTTTAAACTTGATCTAAAACGGTGGGAGAAAATACTGCTTAATTCTTCACAGCAGTCTGGAAGATCGCACATGATGGAGTTCGAAACAGCAGAAAACTTAAAGCATTTTCTCATCCAATACCCTGAAGCAAAAATGGTTCATTTTTCTGACCATAAATTGAATGACGGTGATACAAAAATCGAAACCGTTGTAGTAGGGTGCGAAGGGGGATTCAGTGAAGAGGAAGTGACACTTTTTTCTCCTGAAAACATCATAGGATTTGACACACCACTGGTACTCAAAAGTGAAAGTGCAGTCTGTGCAGTGGCTGCAAAAATACTTTTATAAAAATTTAAATATTTTTTGTTATAATTTCGCCCTATTATTGTCTCGCCAAAGAGCGTTGCAATGACCCTTTTGAACCAAAAGGAAGAGTCATACGACTAGAACAGGTTGGTTACCTGTCACCAAAATAAACTAATAAGGTTAAACAATGAGAAAAGAGATTCATCCAGACTATGTTACATGTAAAGTAACATGTGCATGTGGTAACACATTTGAAGTCAAGACAGAGCAAGAAACAATGAGTATCGATATTTGTAATGAGTGTCACCCATTTTTTACAGGTTCTGAAAAAATCGTGGACGCTGCTGGTAGAGTAGAGAAGTTCAAGAGCAAATATAAATTAGGTTAATCCTGATTTTAGTTATCTGAAGTATTTTACTTCATTTTAAATAGATGAAACACGTTTCATCTATTTTCTTTCCTATTTAAAAGTATGTAATATGCTAACATTTATCCCAACTCCCATTGGAAATCCTCAAGATATCACTATCAGAGCAATGAAGCTTTTTGAAAAAGCTGAACTATTTTTGTGTGAAGATACACGAGAGACTAAAAAGCTTTTGCGGCTCCTCGAAGAGCGTTTTGAAATGGTCTATCCGCAGGCACAATTCTACTCTTTTAATGAACATAATGGTGAAGAGAGATTACGTGAATTTGGTGATATACTTAAGGATAAAGAGGTGATTTACGTGAGTGATGCTGGTATGCCAGTGATCTCTGATCCAGGACAACTTCTTGTTGCTTATGCACAAAAAAATGAGATCTCTTACGATGTCCTTCCTGGGGCATCAGCAGTTACTACTGCGTATGCTGCAAGCGGTTTTGAAGAGGGGAAGTTTCTTTTTTATGCTTTTTTGCCACATAAAGGGAAAGAGCGAAGTAGTGCGCTGCATGAAATCCTTCAATATACTCATAATACAGTACTGTATGAGTCTCCCCACCGCTTAGAAAAGCTGCTTAGTGAGATTGTGGCAATCGATCCAGATAGAGAAATGTTTTTAGCCAAAGAGTTGAGTAAAAAATATCAAACTTACTATAGAGGAACAGCCCAAGATATTCAAAGAGAGCTTGCAGAAGTAACGATACGAGGAGAATGGGTTGTTGTCATGCGAGGGAAACCCTCAGAAGAAAAAACATTAAGCTTATGCGATATTTTATCTCTGGACCTTCCCCCTAAGCCAAAAGCAAAACTCTTAGCCCAAGTGAGTGACAAAAGTGTCAAAGAATGGTATCAAGATTTGACACAGGCTAATTAACACACCAAAAGCAAAAAAAAGGTAAAATTTTTACGATGACACTATATGGAAAGCAAGTCTGTTTGTATGCGTTAGAGCACCATTCAGAGAAAATACAGACCGTTTATATTGCTAAAAAAGGGATACTTCCTCAGAAGCTGTTTCATCAGTATCACGATAAGATAAAATTTTTGGAAGAGAAATGGGCGCAAGCGATGAGCAAAGGTGGGAATCACCAAGGATTACTCGTCGAAATGTCAGAATTTGAACAGAGTCCTTTTTCACAGATCAAACAAAGTAATTTTATTGTGATCCTTGATGGATTGACTGATGTGGGGAATATTGGTGCGATATTGCGTTCGGCGTATGCATTGGGGGTAGATGCTGTCATTGTGGCAGGGATAAAGCAACTTAACTTCGCTGCCGTAGCACGTACGAGCGCAGGAGCTATGCTCGATATCCCTTTGATGATCGCACCCAATATTTTGGATACACTCAATGAATTGCATCAAGTAGGATTTACTTTTTATGGTGCTTCTATGGAGGGAGAGTCTGTTGAATCTCTTTCATTTGGTAAGCAAAAAGTGTTGGTTTTGGGGAGTGAAGGTACAGGGATCTCGAAAAAGGTAATGGCAAAATTGGATTATCAAGTTTCCATAGAGATGAAACACTCATTTGATTCGCTCAATGTGAGTGCAGCAGCAGCAATTTTAATACATAGGATGGGGTATGGGATTAAATGAGATATTAGAAGAAAATTCGATTAAAAGTATCAGTCAGAAGACAAGAATTTCTGAAGAGAATATCGAAGATTTATTTGCCGAAAATTTTAAAAAAATTAATAAAACAAAAGCATTAGGCTTTATCTCGATTATTGAACGAGAGTATAAAGCGAATTTGTCTGCACTTAAAACAAAAGCAATTGAATATTATGGCGAAGAGGTTACAGGGCAAGATTTTGTTATAGCAATGCCATCAAAAGAAGGACCTAAGAAAAAATCCAAATCGTTTTTTGTTATCGTTGTCTTGCTCCTTTTTGTGGCATCTTGGTATTTTTTGTCACAGTATGGACAAAAGCATGAAATTTCATTTTTATCGTTAACGCATACACGTCAAATGAATGACGCAAATATGAGCGCAACGTTAAAAGAAGAAGTAAAACAACCTATTGAGAATTTGAGTATTGCTAAAGCGATCGCTTCAACAAAAGAAGATGAAAATAACGAAAGCAATAGTAGTAACGATAGTAATATGACGACAGAGGAAAAGGGGCATATTGCCCTTGTGACTGAAAATAGTGTGGAGCATAATGAAACGCTTGATCTCAATAAAACGACAGAAACATCGCAAGTAGCAGTAGCAGAGGTTCAAGAACCTGTAGTAGAAACCAAAGCACTAATGCGTCACATTTCTCTTGTGCCTGTCAAAAAAGTGTGGTTTGGGACAGTGAATCTTGAAACGAAGGAATTGCAAAACTTAACTGTTGATCAACCTTATGTGTTTGATATAGAAAATGCCAGCTGGTTGGTCGCTACGAGTGCAGCATCATTTGCTATGGTTGATGGTGATAAAACCGAAAAATTTACGGGTAAAAGATGTTATTTTAAAATCGATAAGAATGGTGTGCAAGTGTTAGATAAAGATCAATTTGTAAATGCAGGTGGATCAAAAAAATGGTAAAATCCGAAAAATTTTAAAGAGAGATAAGTATGTTTGATGAGATACGATTTGATAAAATAGATAGGTTACCCCCTTATTTATTTGCTGAAATAAATGAACTTAAGATGAAGTTGCGCCGTGAGGGTAAGGATATTATAGATTTTTCTATGGGGAATCCAGATGCATCCACTCCACAGCCTATCATAGACAAGTTATGTGAAACGGCACAAAAGCCAAAAACCCATGGGTATAGTGCCAGTAAAGGGATTTATAAACTTCGTTTGGCAATGGTAAATTGGTACAAACGAAAGTATGGAGTTCATCTTGATCCTGATACTGAAGTAGTGGCAACGATGGGAAGTAAAGAAGGGTATGTGCATCTTGTGCATGCTATCGCAAATCCTGGTGATGTAGCGATTGTTCCAGATCCAACTTATCCTATCCATTCGCAAGCTTTTATTTTTGCAGGGGCGAATGTAGAAAAGATGGAGTTGAAGTTCAATGAAGAAACATTCGAAGTAGATGAGGATGCTTTTATCGCAGATGTGATTGCCCATTTGGATAATTCTATCCCCAAAGCAAAGTTTGTGATACTCAATTTTCCACATAACCCTACGACTGCTACAGTCACACCTCAATTTTATGAGCGTATGGTCGCTTTAGCGAAAGAAAAGCGGTTTTATATTATCAGTGATATCGCGTATGCAGATATTACATTTGATGGATATAAGACACCTTCTATTTTAGAAGTTGAAGGAGCGAAAGATGTAGCGGTTGAAGCTTATACACTTTCAAAAAGTTACAATATGGCCGGATGGCGTGTAGGTTTTGTAGTGGGCAATCCAAAACTAGTGAGTGCCCTACAGAAGATTAAATCATGGTTGGATTATGGTATGTTTACACCGATTCAAGTGGCCGCTACAGTAGCACTTGATGAGCATGGGTATATTCCGCAAGAGCAAGTAATTCCACGTTATGAAAAACGCCGTGATGTAATGATAGAGGCTTTCACTGCTGCGGGCTGGCCGTTGGCGAAGCCACAAGCGAGTATGTTTATTTGGGGTAAAATACCAAAAATTGCTAGAGATATGGGTAGTTTAGAATTTGCAAAACAGTTACTCGTCCATGCAGGTGTAGCGGTAAGCCCTGGTATTGGATTTGGTAA
>JBEAQM010000055.1:0-4718 GCA_041163845.1 Pseudomonadota bacterium
TATATGATAGAAGGGCAAGGGACAAAGACGTATAACATTTGTAAAAAGATGATGTATTCAAACCCAGAACTTTTACACAACATCCTTGCAAAAGTGACAGAAGTCGTGAAGTTTTATATGGAAAAACAGATCGAATCTGGTGTCGATGTGGTCCAAATATTTGACTCATGGGCAGCTGCGATTGAGCCCAATAAGTATGATGAATTTTCATGGAAATATATGGTAGAGATCGCTGAGTACCTCAAAGCGAAATATCCACACATTCCGGTGATCCTCTTCCCTAAAGGGATTCCGGCATTTTTAGATCAAGTGTATGGTAACTTCGATGTATTTGGTGTAGACTGGTCGACACCAATGGCGCTAGCCAAAGAGAAACTAGGGGATAGATATGTACTTCAAGGGAACATGGAGCCATGCAGACTCTATTCTAAAGAGATGACCACCCAAAGCGTAGAAGAGATCCAAAAGATCATGGGCGGTAAAAGACATATTTTCAACCTCGGTCATGGTATCTTGCCTGATGTACCAGTAGAGCATGCAAAGCACTTTGTATCGGAGTGTCAAAGAGTATCTAAAAAATAATATTTTTAGACACAGCGTTCAGAAGGGAAATAAATGAGTATCATCTTTGGACCTGTTCATTCTAGAAGATTTGGAAAATCATTAGGTGTTGATCTTAGTCCTGGTAAGAAACAATGCAATTTTGATTGTCTTTACTGTGAGCTTGACCCTGCTAAAACGATGGATGCCTACGAAAAGGTTGTCTCTGTCGAAGAGGTTGTGCAAGCACTTCAAAAATCCTTGCATACACATGGTGATATAGACTTTATCACCTTGACTGCCAATGGAGAACCTACACTCTATCCCCATCTTGAAACATTAATCGATCAGATCAATACCTTTAAAGGGAGTACGAAAACACTCATCCTAAGTAATGGTTCTACGATCAATGATATGACTGTCCAAGATGCATTGCTCAAGCTTGATGAAGTAAAACTCTCTTTGGATTGTGCGACACAAAAGTGTTTGCGAAAGCTTGATAGAAGCCATAAGGGTATTGAAGTCGAAGAGATCAAGGCAGGCATGTTAGCGTTTAAAAACCGCTATAGTGGACCGCTGATTATCGAGATTTTGATTGTGGAGGGATTGAACGATTCGTTAGAAGAAATTGGTGCATTAAATACCTTTTTAGTAGAGCTCCGACCAACACGGATCGATATTGGTACGATAGATAGACCACCTGCTTTTGATGTCCATCCGGTGAGTTATGAAAAACTTTTAGAGATCAGTAGAATGTTTGATGCTACACTACCTGTCTATATCGCTTCACGTAAAAAAGTGGTGATGGATCCTTCTGCATATAGCGAAGAAGAGATACTGGAGACACTAAGCAATCGCCCTTTGACATTGGAAGATATCCAAACACTTTTGGATGATGAGAGTCAACAACGTGTGCAAAATCTGCTAAAATCCAACAAAATCAAAAAAGTTTTAGCAAATGGGGTAGAATTTTACAAAAAAGCTTAATTATCCTTGACTTTAAAAGGCTTTTTGACTATAATCTCACCCACGAAATAAGCACTTGCTTCATTTCTTTAACCATTCCGGCATAGCTCAGCGGTAGAGTAGATGACTGTTAATCATTTGGTCCCAGGTTCGAATCCTGGTGCCGGAGCCACTTCTTCATTCAATTCACTTTTTGAAAACTTTTAAAAATCAAAAAAATAACTAGCATTTCTATGGTAATTAATAAAAAATGTAACTCATAAACTTGTGTTTGATTTGCTGTGATGCCATACCCTTCTAAGAACCGATAAAAAATATAAGCTATCCCCATCCCCAAAAGATAACCAAACTGTTTTGCGGTATCTACTTGAGTTAAAAGAGTATCTGTCTCTAGTAAGAGTGTTTCAGCACGTATGAGATAGTTGCCGAACATAAAAGTGATCTGGTAACCAATATAGAGAAATAGCGCTGTTTGGTAACTGTAAGAGGCATAGAGAAAATAGAGCATGGCTAGGAGTAAAACCACTTCGACAAAAAGTGAAATCCTAAAGAACCATGTGGCATTTAAAATAGTATGGTAAAACCGTGCTACAATAAGCATAGCTATAGCCAATACCACACCACCGATAGAGTAGAGCGATGGCTCCAGCGGTGTGTAGAGTGTAAAGATAGCTCCTATGCTCACCCCCAAGAAGAGGGAGTTGAAGAACTTGTAGGTGATGAACCAAGAGGGGATAAGTTTTAACATAAGCGATTATACCTTTAGTTTAGTATTAGAATGTATAGTCCAATCCTATATACCCACTTCTTGGGGTTGCTGTATATCCATAAACAGTTTGATATTTTTTATCCAAAATATTGTCAAGTTTTATATATGTTTTTAACTGCTTTGTTAGCTCATAGTTTACGATGGCATTACAGACGGTATAGTGCCCAGTTTCGTTCTGTCCCCATGCATCAGGTCCACCGTTAAAGTCATATCTATGACCAATATAGGTACTATTGGCATGAATGTGTAATTTGTTTATACCATAGTAATCAATTGCTATTTTCAAAAGTTGTGTTGGGACTCTTCCTAGCGTTATCCCATCTTTATCTTTAGCATTTTGTTTGGTATACCCAAGGGTAAATAATGTATCTGAAAAAATATTTTTTTGATAGGTAATTTCATATCCTTTGATAATGGATCTACCTATACCATTTTCATAATATGCGTCATTATTATAGTAATCTGTTGGTGTAGGATCTGTATACTGTATAAAATCATCTATTTTATTGTGAAAATAAGTTAGCTTCAAATCTTTATAGTTTCCAGATATATCAAAAGATTTTGTAAATTCTGGTTTGAGTTGATTGCCACCATCATGGCTTAATTCATAAAGCGATGGTGCTTTGTAGCCTGTGCCATAATTAGAAGATAAGAAAATGTCCTGAGTAAAAAGGTATTTTACCCCTAGTTTTCCAGTCATCTTGTCTTGAAATTTATTGTAGGTGTCATTTCTGACTGATTCTGTAACAACTAATCTATTGAAGCTATTGCTATTGGTAAAAAATATACCATTATTGGCATAATCAAATAGATATTCTTGTTGTTGCGAAAATTCTTTTCTATCTATTCCCCAAAGCAAAAAATCTTTTTGGTTATATTTTACTGTAGACTTCAATCCTATTTCTTGAATATCACCTTTGAATTGAGTGGTCCAACCAGTAGGATCTTTTCTGTTAAAAGATGATTTATTAGCATATATATCTACTTCATTGAAACTATCGATATGGTTAAAATTGATGCTACTGAATGTACTTTTTGAATCAATTTTATCATTACTAGCATCAGGGGATGAACCATCATATTCAATATCACTATCAATAATTTTATGCGAAATATCTATTTTATTCGTATCATTGAGTTGAAAGCCAGTTTTGATAGAGTGAGTAGTATTTTTATATCCATCATCTTCATATTGAGATATATTTTCACCTTTTGGAGACTTAGAAGAAAAACCATCACTTGTGATTTTTTCTTCACCTAACTGTACGTAAGCTTTTTCTCCTTTATAGGAGAGTGAAGCACCATATTTTTTGGTATTAAAACTTCCATATTCGGTATGTAAAGAGCCACTCAAACCATTTTTTCTAGGTTTTTTGGTGATGATGTTTATTACCCCGCCACTTGCATCGGCGCCCCAAATACCACTTTGTGCACCTTTGATGATCTCGATTTGTTCAATATCATCTGTTAATATATTTTCTAAAAAAGCAGACCCATTTGTAATATCATTGTATCTTATCCCATCGATTAATACTAAAGTATTGCCGTAATGCATACCGTGTATGCGTACAGCTGACATTTGTCCTAAACCACCATTAGAGGTAATATCTATACCGTTGATAGTATTAAGCGCTTCTATCACATTGGTGAAATGTTTTTCTTTTAATTCCTCTGCAGTAATTACTTCATTATCTGAGGTAACATCTTTGATGGATTGAGATGTTTTTGTACTTGATATAAGGGTGATTGGTTCAAGTACCTCTTCCGCATAGTTATATGTTGTCAATAATAGTGTAGCCGTAATAAGGCTAAGTGACTTTTGAGTCATGTGTTGTCCTTTGTTTATTTTGTATGTTTTGGGTTAGTAAAAAAGGGACAAACAAGGAGGAGAGGTTTTGTATTCTTGGTATTTAAAGGCTTTTTTGTGGTATTGTAGGTTGCTGTCTATCCATGAGAGTTTCGCCAATGTAGAGTACATAGCGATCACAGCAAGTGAAAAATAGTTTTTCTTATAGCCTCTAAGGTATTTTTTCATGTGCGATTGTACTCATATTTAGCTAAAATAATCAAAATAAAGGGATGAGATGACATACAAAGAATGGTTTATTACACACGGAAACAAGCATCGATCTATTATGCAAAAGCTTACAGCATTGAGTGATGAAGAGGTGATCGCTTATTTTAGATTTGAAAATATGGTGAAGAAAGAGCCCGATTTTTGCCTTTTGTATGCCCAAAATAAAAAGTGTCATGAGGTGAACAATCTCAATTGTTATTTGTGTGCGTGTCCCCATTTTGCGTTTGATGATAAAGGGTTGGGGCAAGAGGGAGAAAAAACCGTTTATAGCCGATGCGGGATCAATGCCAAAGAGAGTACGACCTTTATATCTGATAAAGCGATTCACCATGACTGTTCATATTGTGTCATACCGCATGATGAAGC
>JBEAQM010000056.1:0-2717 GCA_041163845.1 Pseudomonadota bacterium
ACACATCTTCAAGAGTGTGATTTGCACTATCAACAAGTGATTGAAAATCGGAACAATGTTGCGCTATCTGCAATGTTAAGACTTCATCAGACACTTGTGTATTGTCTATGTAATGGATATATTTTCTGGCTTCATGATATTCGTGATCTATCGCTTTAAGAAGCTCCAGTGCGATATGAAGATAGATAAATTTATCCTCTTTAGTTTGGTGAAATGTGATGCCGCTCTTGGAAAAAAGTGGTTTAGGACCCACATATTTAATCATCTCAAATCCTTTCAACAATTCATATTATAAACAAATACTATGAGATTATCAATAAATCAAATAGTACGATATAATGCGCGTATGAATAAAAATACAACTCAATTCACTGCGAAAGATTTTTTACCTACCACAAGAGAAGAGATGGATCTGCTAGGGTGGGATCGGTGCGATGTGATACTCATCTCTGGTGATGCCTATATAGACTCTCCTTTCATCGGAGTCGCTGTGGTGGGGCGAATGCTCCAAAAGCTTGGGTACAAGGTAGGGATCATCGGTCAGCCAGATGTGCAGAGTGATACCGATATCAAACGTCTTGGAGAACCACGCCTCTACTGGGGTGTGAGTGGTGGAAGTATCGATTCGATGGTCGCCAACTATACCGCGACGAAAAAGTTCCGTAATTCAGACGACTATACCCCAGGGGGCAAAAACACCAAGCGCCCAGACCGCGCGGTACTGGTCTATACCAATCTCATACGAAAATATTTTAAAGAGACTGTCCCTATCGTCTTAGGTGGTATCGAAGCCTCTTTGCGTCGTGTCACCCACTATGACTACTGGACCAACAAACTCAGAAAACCGATCCTTTTTGACGCGAAAGCCGATATCCTCGTCTATGGGATGGGAGAGCAAGCGGTGCGTGAATTGACCGATGCTTTAGACAAAGGTAAAGCGTGGCAAGAGATAAGGGGTCTATGCTACATCGCCAAAGAACCTGTAGTCTCTTTCAGACAGCTCCCTTCACACCAAGAGTGTCTTGATGACAAAGAGAAATATATCGATCTGTTTGATCTTTTTTATGACAACAATGACCCCATTTCTGCCAAAGGACTTTGCCAAAAAGTCGATACCCGCTACGCGATCCAAAATCCCCCATGCGACTATCTAAATGAAAGTGAAATGGATGAAGTCTCAGCGCTCCCTTTCACTAGAGAACTCCACCCTTTCCATCGTCCACAAGGGGCTGTCAAGTGTCTTGAGACGATTAAGTTTTCGATCATGACACACCAAGGATGCTGGGGAGAGTGCAACTTCTGTGCCATAGGTGTCCACCAAGGTCGTACCATACGGACACGTTCTGAGAGCTCCATCGTCAAAGAGGCGATCAAGTTTAAAGAATACAAAGATTTCAAAGGGATCATCTCAGATTTGGGTGGACCTACAGCCAATATGTACGGCTACGAGTGCAATAAAAAACTCAAACTCGGCACCTGCGACCACCAACGATGCGTCGATTCACGTCACCTTTGCTCCTCTATGAAACCAGACCATACCCGTGTCATAGGGATGATGAAACAGGTACGAAACATCGAAGGGATCAAAAAAGCGTTCGTCGCTTCAGGGATACGCTACGATCTCATCAACGAAGACAAACGCAAAGGATACTCCTACCTCAAAGAACTCGTCGAACACCACATCTCCGGACAAATGAAAGTCGCACCAGAGCACACCCAACAGCATGTACTCGACCTCATGGGTAAACCGGGCAAACAAACCCTAGTAGACTTCAAAAAACTCTACGACAAACTCAACAAAGAGATGGGCAAAAAGCAATTTCTCACCTATTATCTCATCGCAGCACACCCTGGGTGTACCGAACAAGACATGCACGAACTCAAACGCTTCACTACCCATGAACTCAAGATGAATCCAGAACAAGCACAGATCTTCACCCCTACCCCTGGGACCTACTCTGCGGTGATGTACTACACCGAAATGGACCCTGTCACACGCAAGAAGATCTTCGTCGAGAAGGATACCCAGCGCAAAGAGAAGCAAAAAGCGATCGTCCAAGCCAAAAATAACTTCACCAGTGGGTTTGCAAGCTGATGCTACACCGCAAAAAGCCGATTTTTATCACCGATCTTGACCATACCTTTTTACGCACCGATCAGAGTATCAGTGATTTTAGTGCCAAGGTGTGGAATGAGCTCTCAAAAAATGCCATCCTCTCTGTAGCTACCGCAAGAAGCTTTCAAAAAACACAAACTTTTTTAGACAAACTCCACCTTGAAGCCCCGATGATACTACTAGATGGTACGATGATCGTCACCCCACAGAAGAAACTCATCGACATTAAAACGCTGGGTAAAACACTAGGCGATGCCATCGTCGATGTGGGGCTTAGATTTGGGATTGAGCCTTTTATTATAGGGCTTAAAGATATGGAATTGAATGAAAGTTTTCTTTACCCTAGTAAGCTCAATGAACATCAAACATTTGTCCTTAAAGGATACAAAAACGATCCCCGTTTACATTTCAATCCCCATAATAGAACTATGCAAATGAACCTAAAAATTGTCTATTTTGGAGACTTTGAAACTCTCAAGCCTCTCACGGATGAACTCAAAAAAGTATTTGGAGATGCCATAGAGTGCAAACTCTCTCCTGAGAAATATTCCGATGGGTATTTTCTGACGATTCTTCACCCCGAAGGGGACAAAGCACATGC
>JBEAQM010000057.1:0-4926 GCA_041163845.1 Pseudomonadota bacterium
CAATGGTGTCACTGTTATCATCGAGATTGTAGAGGATGGGGAACTCAAAGAGCTAGTTGACGAGATTAAAAACAAGTATGACTCTATTTCTGTAATGCTTTTAATGAAAAAAGAGGACAAAGTGCTTCTTGCGGCGGGGTCTAAAAATTCACCGATTAAAGCGGGAGATTGGATCAAAACGATCGCTCCTATTGTTGGTGGCGGCGGCGGTGGTCGACCTGATTTCGCGCAAGCAGGCGGCAAAGATGCCTCTAGAATCACAACGGCATTAGAAGAAGCAAAAGTCTACGTCAGTGAAATCCTCGAAGGGGGCAACTAACGTGCAGTCACTCTTTGCTCAGTATGGTGATGTGATTGTTTGGTTGCATGTCTTTTCTGCTTTTGTGTGGGTAGGGGGTATGATAGCAGTACGTTTCGCTGTCCATCCGATGATGCAGCAAGTAGAAGATCCAAAGCTCAAACTAGGAACTACATTAAAGATCATGGGGCGTTTTTTTCACTTGGTGATGCCGTTTATTTTTATCATTTTAATGACAGCTATTATGATGCTTTTAGCTACTGGAAGTACTCCAACAGCATATATGAAAGAGGGTATTTGGGCGATAATGACAGCCAACTTTACGTGGATATACTTCAAAAGAAGTAAAGGGCAAAAAGCATTTGATAGGGGAGATATTCCTTTAGCGAAATCATCAGTTGCATTGATCCCAAAGCTTCTTTTGCCGATCAATATTGTTTTGGGGTTGATCGCTCTTTGGCTTGGCGTTATCCTTAGAGGGCTCTAAGGATAACGGATAACGTATGATTTGCTTGTGTTCTTCTTCTGAAAGCAGGGCATTATTGCTCCGTCAGTTTGGTGTAGGGTTTCTCCAAAAAGTGCCCGATTATGACGAAGAGCAGATCACAACCAAAGTCGCCAAAGATTTTGTTTATACTGCAAGCAAAGGGAAACTCGATGCGGCAGTTAGAGAATTTGGTCTTGATATACCACTTTTATGTGCTGATACTGTAATCTCTGCGTGGGATGGAACGATCTTGCGAAAACCTAAAAATAGTGAAGATGCCAGACGTATTTTACACCTTCAAAGTGGATCGGTTATCTCGATCATTTCATCGGTGCATTACAGATCAAAAACACTTTTGTTTTCAGATATTTCAGCGACACATTACCAGTTTGCAAAGTTTGAAATAGATGATGTAGAAGCCTATTTGCAAAGTGGTTTGTGGCAAGGTAAAGCGGGTGGATGTATGGTAGAAGGGTTTTGTAAAAAGTACATACTTTCAGTAGATGGGTATGAAAGTACGGCGATGGGTTTGCAAGTCGAAACCTTGTTGCCTTGGATAAATAGGAGCGTGTAATTATGTATGAAGAGGAACTCAAAGCACTCAAAAAAGCAGGTCGTTTTAGAGAGCGAAAATTATTTGATGATCGTTTAGAAGATTTAGCTTCAAATGATTACCTTGGGCTCAGTGGAAATAAAAAGCAGTTTAATAAAGCAGTGAAATTAGTCAAATCCTATGAAACACTTACTTCAAAAGCAAGTATGTTAGTCAATGGCTATCATCCGATACATCGTATTTTTGAGATGACGATGGCAGAGCAAAATGGTTTTGAAGAGGGGATTGTTGTTGGTTCTGGTTTTCTTGCCAATATGGCACTTATAGAGGCATTGGTACGTAAAGGGGATATGCTGTTTATAGATGAAGAGTATCATGCCTCTGGTGTGATGGCATCACAGCTTTTAAGAGATAGGGTCGTTATTTTTTCCCATAATGATTTTGAAGATCTCAAAGAAAAGTTAGCTTTGTATCCTGCAAAACGTCAAATCATCGCTGTAGAAGGGGTATACTCTATGGGCGGTGATTTATGTAAGAAAGAGATATTTGATATAGCAGATGAAGCCAAAGCGATACTCATTGTCGATGAAGCACATAGTGCAGGGGTGTTAGGCGAAACGCTTTTAGGGATATTTGAACACTATGGTATTCGTATCACCAAACGACATATCAAGATGGGTACTTTGGGTAAAGCTTATGGTTCTTATGGGGCCTATATTTTAGCCTCTAAAAATGTCATTAGTTTTTTAGAAAATAGGGCTAAACCGATCATTTATTCGACAGCACCTTCGGTATTTGATACCGCATTGGCGCTGGTTAATATGAAATATATTCGTAAAAAAGCCAAAAGCTATAAAGCAAAAATGATAGCACGTCAAAAAGCTGTAGAAGCACAACTGGGGATGAAGCCTGAAAGTCTTATCGTGCCGATTGTGATGCCTAGCAATGAACATGCACTTTATATACAAAAAGGGCTTATGGCTCAGGGGTATCTTGTGGGTGCTATACGCCAGCCTACTGTAAAACAACCTATCGTGAGAGTGATACTCAATGTAGCCGTTTCAGTACAAAAAATCAAACATGCATTGGCACTCATTAGCCATAACACGGTACAATAAATAAAAATAATAACAAAGGTTTCTTGTGTTTAATAGTTTAATCAAAGGTTCTATTATCTTAGTGATGATGTTTATCGTAGCTTTGACTGCAGCGTTCATTTATGCGTATGAAGAGATCTCTTTAGATGCTGATAAATTGATCAACTATAAACCAGAAATTTCGTCTGTGGTGTATGACAGAAATGGTGAAATGTTAGCCTATGTATTTAAAGATCAACACCGTTTGTATGCAAAATATGATGAGATACCAGGATTTCTTATTGAGGCACTTGTTGCGATGGAAGATACACAGTTTTTTGAACACGATGGGGTCAATCCAGATGCGATTTTAAGGGCGATTATCAAAGATATTCAAGCGGGTTCTTTTGTAGAAGGGGGAAGTACACTTACCCAACAGCTCATTAAAAATAAAGTACTTACAAATGAAAAAAAGGTGGCACGTAAAATTAAAGAGGCCATCCTTGCGCTTAAAATCGAAGAGGAGTTAACCAAGGAAGAAATTTTAGAGCGTTATTTAAATGAAATTTCTTATGGCAATAACTATTTTGGGATCAAGACCGCAGCAAAAGGATATTTTCATAAAGAGTTAAATGAGCTGAGTTTAAAAGAGTGTGCGATTTTAGTTGGTTTGCCTAATGCGCCAAGTTTTTTTAATCCCATCAAGCACTATAAAAGAGCATTAGACCGTGCAAATAATGTCCTTTATCGGATGAAAAGTATTGGGTGGATTACCCAAGAAGATTACCTCAAAGGGGTCAAAGAATCCCCAGTCGTTCACAATAGTTCTTTAACACGAAATATTGCCCCTTGGATTATCGATGAAGTGTTGAGACGCTTTAAAGGGAAATTAGGAGATATCCGTACTGCTGGATATGAGATTTATACCACTATTGATATGAAACAACAGCGCATTGCCCAAGAGGCGGTCGCTACGACTTATGAAGAGATTCTTAAGAGATATAAAGAGGATGCTAAGACTTCAACTATTAATATGGGATTTGTTTCGGTTGACAGTAAAACGGGTGATATGTTGGCGATGGTAGGTGGGGTAAATTATGAGAAGTCTTCTTTCAACCGCGTCACACAATCCACACGTCAGCCAGGTTCTGCCTTTAAACCATTTATCTATCAGACCGCACTTGATATGGGATACAATCCTGCGACACCTTTAACAGATTTAGCGCGAACCTTTCAATATATGAAAGATGGTAAGCCAGAGATTTGGTCGCCAAAAAATTATGAGAGTGATTTTCAAGGGTTTATGCCTTTAAGAGAAGCGCTTGTCCATTCACGTAATCTCGCTACTATCAATTTGGTTGCAGATATAGGACTCAGTACGATTCGTAAACGATTAGAGTTTTTGGATGTACCTCATATACCAAGAGATATGTCGATCGCATTGGGAAATTTGGGGTTAAGTCCTATTAAAATGGCACAAATATTTTCTGTATTTGCCAACCAAGGACACATGATAGAACCAAGACTTGTGAGTAAGATTATCTCCAAAGAGGGTGCTGTCATTTATGAAACACGCCAAAAAGAGATCGAAAATTTTACGAGTCCAGAACAAGCTTTTCTTATGACAGATATTCTTCAAGATGTCGTTCAGCGTGGTACTGGAACACGAGCAGCCGTCAGTGGGATACAACTAGCAGGTAAGACAGGAACCACCAATAATAATATTGATGCATGGTTTTGTGGATATTCTCCAACGATAGAAACGATCGTATGGGTCGGTAGAGATGATAACACACGTATCGGTACAGCCGCTACGGGTGGCGCGATGGCTGCACCGGCATTTTCCTATTATTATAGAAAACTTTTAATGCTTTATCCTGATACTAAGCGTACATTTGAAGTCCCAGAAGGGGTATTTAGAGGGATGTACCAAGGTGCCCCAGAAATATATACAGAACACTCTCCTCTCCCTGCAAATCAAAAAGTTGATCTCTCTACCGATCAAGAAGAGGAAGGTCAAATGTTAGAAAATGAGACAGAGATTCTTGAAGATGTGAATACAGACAATGATCCAAGGTTTGCCCCTTCTAAGAATGTAGATGAAAATAGTGGAAATGGAAGTGACGAAGATGATGCGCTTCATCCTAAGCAAAAGATACCTCTTGCCCCGGCATCAGATGATAGTGGAACGATGTTTTAAACATCGTTTTTTATCAATTTGGTTTTTTATCTTCAAAGATTTTTCCCTTCAAAGGAATGAAAAAATAGTGACAGTTTTGAGGAAAGCGTAAAGAAAAGAGATAGGTAGGTGTTAGTGCTCTCTCCGCCAAGGGAGAGAAAAGTTTAGCAAGAGTATGTTGTGATATACTCGTATGCTGTTGGTCTACCTTCAACAGGTGTGACGTGTCTATCAAACTCATAATCGATGTATGTTTTAATAAACTCTTCAGACATAATTGGTCTAAGGAATTCATTATCTTGATCAAGACCTTCAAGGGCTTCTCTAAGGGTA
>JBEAQM010000058.1:0-3186 GCA_041163845.1 Pseudomonadota bacterium
CCTTGACTGCAGAGTATATGTATGGAAAAAAACAAATCTCATATCCGCATGACAAACCACAAAAAGAGTGGATAGAAGTCAAAGGTGTCACGATCAACAATATCCAAAAGCTTGATGCAAAAATTCCTTTGGAAAACTTCGTGTGTGTGACAGGTGTAAGTGGTAGCGGGAAGAGTTCACTTATTCTCCAAACCCTCTTACCTGTAGCCAGAGAGATTTTAAACCATGCCAAAAAAGTCAATAAGGTAGATGGTGTTGAAATCACAGGACTTGATAAACTCGATAAAGTGATCTACCTCGATCAAAGCCCTATCGGAAGAACCCCACGTTCAAATCCTGCGACCTATACGGGTATGATGGATGAGATTCGTAAGCTTTTTGCCCAAACCAAAGAGGCAGAGTTGCGTGGATATAAGATAGGACGTTTCTCTTTCAATGTCAAAGGGGGGCGTTGTGAGAAGTGTCAAGGGGATGGTGAGATCAAGATAGAGATGCACTTTTTGCCAGATGTGATGGTGGAGTGTGATGCCTGTAATGGTACCCGTTATAATGCCCAAACAAGAGAAGTCCTCTACAAAGGCAAATCGATCTCTGATGTACTCGCTATGAGTGTGGCTGAAGCGGCTACTTTTTTTAAGGCGATTCCAGCTATCGCAGTAAAACTCAAGACACTTAAAGATGTGGGGCTAGACTACATCACTTTGGGACAAAATGCGACCACACTCTCTGGCGGAGAGGCACAACGTATAAAGCTCAGTAAAGAGTTGAGTCGTAAAGATACCGGACAGACACTCTATATCTTGGATGAGCCTACAACTGGGTTGCATTTTGCAGATGTGGATCGATTGACTTCTGTGCTTCATCATTTGGTCGATTTAGGCAATTCAGTCGTGGTCATAGAGCATAATCTTGATATGATTAAAAATGCCGATTATATTATCGATATGGGACCGGAAGGGGGAAATAAAGGGGGGCTGATCATCGCAGAAGGTTCCCCTGAAGTTTTAGCCAAAGCGTATAAAAAAACAGGTTCTTATACGGGAGAGTATTTAGCCAAAGAGTTGCAAAATCTTTAATAGTAGATAGGTTTTGTCTTTTTGGCTTTAGCGAACCCTAAAGCCATTTTGATAATCCAAATAAAAATAAAACCAGCGATAATCTCATACCCTATCGCCCATACGAGGAAAAAGTTTTGATCTCTCAGCGCCATCATCACACTTCCGCTTCCTCTTGCGATAAAGAAAAAGAGAAACAATACACCAGTGATATACGGAAGTGTCACAAAATAAAGCCCTAAAAATAATTGTTCATACCCCTCTGGGAAAAAGAGAGGTGTATCTGCAAAGGTTACTTTTTTTTGACTGAATTTCATATTGATTTTTTCGGTTGGGCGTACTTTTTTAGGATCTTTTTTTAGTGTGCGTGCAAATGTACTATAATTACCCTGCATCTGATAACCCTTTTTAATGAAGATGAACTTTCTTATCTTTCATGGTAACGATAAATTACTGAATTTAAAATAAAAAAGGGTATATTTTAACCTCTAACGTATTACACGTTAAAATACAGTAAAAAACAAGGTTTTAGTTTTGAAAACACTCACAATTATCGATACATTTGGCTTCTTTTTCCGTTCGTATTTTGCACTTCCCCCACTACGAAACGCGGAAGGATTTCCTACAGGGCTTTTGACTGGATTTGTCAATTTTGTCGATACTTTGCGTCGTGAGCATGCGACTGATTATCTGGTGTTTGCCTTGGATGCAAAAGGGCGGACTTTTCGTAACGATCTCTATCCAGAGTATAAAGCCCATCGTGAAGCGGCGCCAGATGATCTTATCAAACAACTTCCCATAGCTATAGAGTGGATCGAAAAAATGGGATTTGCCAATCTCTCTCAAGAGGGGTATGAAGCAGATGATATCATCGCTACTGTAACGAAACTCGCCAAAGAAAAAGGGATCAAAGTGCGTATCGTCTCTCACGACAAAGATCTCTATCAAATGATCGAAGATGCTCAAGTGGAGATGTATGATTCAGTGAAGAAAAAAGTGATAGACACCCAAGGGTGTATCGATAAATTCGGGGTCCATCCACGTGATTTTATCAATTTTCAAGCGATATTAGGAGACAGTTCAGACAATGTCCCAGGGATCAAAGGGATAGGACAAAAAGGTGCCAGTACCCTGATCAATACCTACCATACTCTCGAAGCGATTTATGAAAATATAGAACATACAGGGACACCACGCATGCAACAACTTCTATTGGAAGGGAAGGAGAATGCCTTTCTTTCTCGACAATTAGTCACGATGAGTACCGATGTTTATGCGTCATTGGATGTAGAGAGTTTTGTGTTTGAAGATAAAAATTATTTGGCTTGTTTGCTTGAAGAATTTGAACATTATGAGATGCGACAAGCGATCCAAAAAGCCAAATCAGGGATCGATACACCAGCAGATCAAGAGAAAACAATTGCTAAAGTCATAACACCTGCACTCACTTTCACACCAGTGACATTGCAGACTAAAGAGAAGCTTATGGAGGTGATCGAAAAGATCGACAAGGATGCTATGATTGCATTTGATACCGAGACCACATCGCTGGATACCAAAACAGCTAAGATGGTCGGATTTAGCTTTTGTTATGAGCCTACTACATCGTATTATGTCCCTATGGCACATAGTTATCTAGGGGTAGGGGATCAGGTGAGTATAGAGGATGCACGCGAGGCACTAGAAGCACTGTTGTCTAGAAAAGTGATTGGTCAAAATCTTAAGTTTGATCTCTCATTGCTTTACCATTATTTTCAGATTGAACCTATCGAACCTTTTGGTGATACGATGATCATGGCGTGGCTTTTGGACCCTAGTAGCAGGGTTGGGTTAGATGAGTTAGCCAAACGGTTTTTTCGGTATGAGATGAAGCCATTTAAAGCGATGGTGAAGAAGGATGAAGATTTCTCTGCCGTAGCGATCGAAGATGCTACTTTTTATGCGGCAGAAGATGCGTGGATGACTTATTTGCTTTATGGAGCACTTGAGACGAAAATAAAGCTCGCTTCTTTGGGACATCTTGTGGATGAAGCCAAACAGGTCGAATACCCGTTTATCAACGTACTTATAGGGATGGAGTCTTTAGGGATCAAGGTTGATCCTGAAAAATTGAGAGCGTTGCAAAAAAAAC
>JBEAQM010000059.1:0-5750 GCA_041163845.1 Pseudomonadota bacterium
TAAAGACTCTTTGATTTTTGAGTTTTTAAACATATCTGACGAACCAGTTAATAGAAACATACCTTTTCTATTTTCTTCATCCACACTCATTTTAATAGCTGGAATGATATCAGGTATCATCTGCACTTCATCAATAGCTACATTTTTGTCTTTTGAGATATAAGCGATAAACCCTTCAGGGTCAGTTGAAGCCGTATTATATACAGTTGTTTCATCAAATGTATAATACTCCATACCCTTATCTTTAGCTATACGTTTTTGAAGCGTTGTTTTACCTGATTGCCTTGGTCCATTTATGGCTACAATTCTAAATGCATCTAACATTTCAAGTATTATATTTTCTAACTTTCTATGTACCATACTATTCCTTTATTACGAAATTATTATACTAATATTACGAAATTTTTACAAGTTAATTACGAATTTTATATACTAAGAAACTTATTTGACGTAATGAAAAAAACGTGAGGCTGAATCATAGTTTTTCATTACGTCAAAAAAGTTATGATTCAGACCCCAGATTTTTTAATTAAGCCTAACATCTCTTAAATGCTTTCAAATAATGAATTATTTATCCAAATATTCACCCCATTAAACCCCATTAATAAACACGTAAAACTTCGTTTAGATTGGGCTTTCATACTTGCGATGTCAAAAGACTAGATTCTCTTTAAAAAGGATACCAAAATGAACAAAACCACCCTATCCACACTCTGGCTACTCTTAGGTGCCACACTCTTACAGGCACAAACCTATGGAGCACCACCTTATGCACCACCCTACCACACAACCCCTAGTCTCTACATCGGTGTAGCAGCTTCATCGGTCGATCTACGCAATATGTGGGATGACGGATATGATATGTATCACGATCAGTATGACCAAAATGCGTTGACGTTGATCGGAGGGATAGAGCTAAGCCCTAATTTGGCAATAGAGAGTAGATATATGATCTCTAGTGGAGATGCGCAGTACGAAGACCTCTATGGACTCTCAAGCCCAAAATCGTTCAATAATGATTTTGAAAATACTGCGATCTACCTCAAGCCTCTGCTTCCCATGGGATATACAGGATGGACACTTTATGGGCTTTTGGGGTATGGTCAGACCAGCTACCATTATGAAAACACAAACACCATCTATCCTGCCATCAAAGCTTCAGGATTTCAGTATGGGGTGGGGTCGAGTTTTGCACTCACGCAATATATGGAGTTTTTTATCGATTACACGGTGTTAGCAAAAGACGATGGGGTCCAACACATCTCTAGCGGAAGCTACGCTGATGATGTGTGGGATGTAGAGGGACATTCTATCCACTTCGGTGT
The DNA here is from genome assembly GCA_041163845.1 of Pseudomonadota bacterium. GTDB lineage: Bacteria > Campylobacterota > Campylobacteria > Campylobacterales > Sulfurovaceae > Sulfurovum. The sequence goes on from JBEAQM010000059.1 coordinate 1,326, forward strand.
GACTTTTAGATTTTGACGAAATCACCCGGAGGTTTAGTGTAGGTTATTGGTTATTACCATTACACTTGAGTGCAGCACCCATGATCTTGCCGCTTAATGCATCTGGGATTTTTTCTCCCGATGCAGCTTTGAGGCTAAACTCGACCATTTCAGCCTGAGGTGTCGTTTTTTCTATCTCTGTGAGCATACAAATACACTGATTGACACTCGCATCTTTCCCCTCAGAACACCCTTTAACAAACTCATATTCTAAAAACATTAAATACCGCTCACCAAACAAAGCACTACTAAGCAGTGCTACAATAATAAAAATCTTTTTCATGATCACCCTTTCGTATTTTGAGACTATGGTATCATACAAATACTTACTTCTCCCCTCCCCACTCAACACCCTCAAAAGTGACTTGAAAAATGACCCTAAACGCAATAAAATATGATTTTAAAACAAGGAGAAAACATGTTTATACTCTTCACCCCCCAATACCAAACCATGTGGGATGCTCTGAGCTCCATGATGGCTGTCGTCGCCACAGGGATGGCAAGCTATGCGTTGATCTACTCTGTCAAAACCTATAAAAAAACGATGCAAATAGTCCATTATGGCGAAATAGACAAGATGTATTTTGAGATTCTCAAAGAGAGTATGTCCAAGCCTTATCTCTCACATGGAGACCACAAACGCTCTAAAAGTGAAAAAGCAGAATATGAAATCTATGCCTTTATCGTATGGAATTTTTTAGAATCGATTTATGACCGTTGTGAAAAAGATCCTATCCTCAAGGAGACGTGGTATCCTATCTTAAAAGTCGAAGGGGAAAAACATAAATCGTGGATCGCATTAGAAGAAAATAAGGTGAAGTTTAAAGAGGCATTTTTGGACTACATCCAAAACAATATTTCATTTTAAGGACGATGGACGATGGAAATGGTTTGGACGGTATGGTGGATCATAGCAGCGATCGTATTGATCGGTATAGATATCGGTGAAATATATGCCCTCATTCAGGGTATCGATGGATCCAACGGTTTTGGTTGGTTTGTGCTGCATGTATTGTTTTTCGTGATGACAGGAGTGCTATCTCTCATCACTTTTATTTTTGTAGACTTCTCTACGCTCAAACTTTTTTTATACGATACCCTCATAGGGATATCGATCGAAATGATCCTCTCTTATCTCTTGATGGCTCTCTTCTCAAGAGATTGATGAGCGTTATTTTGATGCACGCTTTTTAGCCACATAGGCAAAAATTTGTTTGGCTATGAGCACATCCATAGCAAGGATCAACGTGCTATAACCCATGACGCTCCATGCATGTGAACCAGTATCAAACAACCATGTGATGAGCGACACGACACATGCACTGAGAAAAACCACTATGTTCACTACCAGCCACATGAGACCATTGGCTCCGCCACTAGTATTGGTAGCTTCAGCCCACAAAACACTCACCATAGCAAAAAAGGCTATAAGCCCCCAAATAGACCAAAGCCAAATCATCCCCTCAACCTTTTTTTATTCTTCTGTAAAGTCTGAGATATTTCCCTCATCATCTGCAATGATGATTCTACGATACTCGTTTTCACCCTCTATCAAGATCGGACCCCACACATACATATCTGTGTCATAATGACTCCACCCAGCATCTTCAAGTGCACTGTAGTATCCATCCTCTTCTATCAATGCTTCGAGCTCTTCTTGCTCTTCATCACTCAACTCCTCGGGCCAGTCGATCTCTTCTGCAACACCATCAGAGGTTTCATTCATCTCTATCTCTTCTATATTGTTGCCATAATAATTCAGATTTAGCATATTTCCATCAAACTCAAATTCTGGTGGGTTCCCATCATTGGTATAAACACTCCATGATCCCCAACGCCATACTGTATGGTGGATGATCTCCATGTCATCTTTGGTAAATGTCTCTACCTCTTCGATAGATTTTTTATAATAAGTCGACACTGTCCAAAGAGTGCGTTGCGTCGTTTCTTGTGCTTCATTCTCACCAGTCGCTGATGTCGTTTCATCAGGTCCATAAGGCCATGCCATGATATTTTCCTTCAATAATAATCTATTTACACCCTGAAATTATAACTTATTTTCTTCGATCTGAGATCAATATTTTCTCTTAAAAACATATCATTTTATTTCGCTTTTTCGCTATGATATCACGAGCAATAAAGAGATCAAAATTGAACAATATGGTGAATCTTCGATGGTTAAAAGTCCTTTGCGTTATCCTGGTGGAAAGTCAAAAGCGATCCACTTCCTCCAATCCTACATACCACACGCTTTTAGCGAATACAGAGAACCTTTTTTCGGTGGGGGTTCGGTAGGATTTTATATCGCCCAACAATACCCAAATACGACATGCATTGCCAACGATTTAAACTATGAACTCTACAGCTTCTGGGAAAGCTTAAAAACAAACCAAGCAAGCTTGATACAACAAATCCAAACCATCAAAAATGAATTTCACGATGGCAAAGCACTCTATGATCTTCTCATCAAACGCAGAGGCTCAAATAGCACCCCACTACAAAAAGGGATCGATTTTTTTATCCTCAACAGAATCACTTTTTCTGGCACAGTCGATAGCGGTGGATACTCCAATCAATCCTTTCACAATCGTTTTACCCAAAGTGCTATAGACAGACTCGAACAAGCCGCGAAAATCATCAAACATTTTGAGCTCTTCAGTAGTGATTTTGAGTCCATCATTACGCAGCCAGCAGAGGATTGTTTTATTTTTCTAGACCCCCCTTACTACTCGGCTACCAAGTCAAAACTCTATGGCAAAAATGGGGACTTGCATGTAGGATTTGAGCACGAAAGGCTCCAGAAAGTATTGCGAGACACCCCTCACAAATGGTTAATGACCTATGACAATTGTGAAGAGATCAAGCATCTTTACAAAGATTTCACTATCATAGAATGGGACTTGCAATACGGGATGAACAACTACAAGCAAACCCATGCCAAAAAAGGCAAAGAGCTCTTGATCGCCAACTATGATATCGTTTCACCCCCACCACGACAAGGAGATTTATGTTTAAATTTATGATGACATTCATGGCATGGACCTGCATAGGATTTGCCAATGAATTTGCCCAATCCCATAGCTGCAACGGTATCTACATGGGAATAGAACAAATGGAAGGAGAAGGGTATGAATGGAGTGGACTCGCACTCCAATTGACAGCACCATGCAGTTATTACAAAACAGGCGATGTGATCTACCTTGGTTCAGGAGACACAAACATAACCCAAATCGCCACCCATGCACATCTATCCGCAGGCAAATCCTATACGGTTGGCTTCGAAGAAGCGTGTGCAGAGCCACAACCCATGAAAGAGTGTGCTACAGAAAGCTATACCCATATCACACAGATCACCCCTATGGGTAAAAATAGCGAAGATTTTATCCCCCAAGGGTATACATTGTTTGCGAAAACCGAGGGTGACTTAACCCATGATGGGATCAAAGATACCATTTTGATGCTCAAAGCGACAGACCCAAAAGGTATCATTTTAGATGATAACCAGCAAAAGCTAGATCGAAACAGACGAGGTATTGTGATACTACACAAGACTAAGGATGGTTATCTATTGGCGTCTGAGAATGATGGGTGTTTTTCATCAGAGAATGAAGATGGTGGTGTCTATTACCCTCCTGAATTAGACATCAAAATTCAGAACCAGAAGCTAGTGATATCCTACAGCCATGGCAGATATGGCAACTGGGAGTACACCTTTAGATATCAAGATTTTGACTATGTGTTGATCGGATATGATGCTTCTGATGCGATGGGAGATCAGCAAACAAGCATCAATTTTCTCACCCATAAAAGAGTAGATAAAACCAACACAACTCCAGATGCCAATTCGCCTCATTTTGAAGAAAAATGGAGCACTATCAACCAAACTGGCTTGCTTAAATTGTCCGAAATTAAAGATTTCGACACGCTCTCATTTTGATCAAATGGGTGCCTTGCACCCATAAATTATCCGCCACGATTGACTGCGATATTATTGCCCCAATCCAAAGACATTGGAGAGGGTATTAATATAATTAAAATACCCTGTAATAGCCACAGCTTCGACGATTTGCACATCCTCCCAACCAAGCTCTTTGAGTGCATCGATTTGCGCTTGGGTTGTTTTGTAGTTCTCTTTTTGAGACGCCTTGATGCAGAAATTCAGTAACGCTTTTTCCTTGCTATCGACATGCATCGCCTCTATTCCTAACAGTATCTGATCGATCTGTTCTTGAGTCAGTCCGAGCATCTTAGCGATATTCTTATGGACATCGACACACATTTTGCAGCCATTTTCTTTTGAGATAAGAAGCGCGATAGCTTCTTTGATATGATAGCTCAGGGTGGTTTGATCTAGCAGATATCTTTGGACCATTTCATCGGTCGCAA
>JBEAQM010000060.1:0-8269 GCA_041163845.1 Pseudomonadota bacterium
TACAGAATCGTTTGTGTTTGTACTTACACTCTTCACGTTCTCTCTGTTGTCGTTAGAGATCGTTTTTACTGCATCCGCAGAGTTTGTGTTTGTTGACTCTGTTGCCGCTCTAGAATCGTTCGCGACTGTTTTTACCGCATCATTACTGTTTGTTGCGACTGAGTTCACTGTATCTTTGCTATCTTTAGATACCGCTTGTGTACTTGTCGTTGCATCTGTTGAGACTGATTTTACCGCTGTAGTAGCGTCAGTTGATACTGTTCTTACAGAGTTTGCAGTATCTGTTGATGTTGATTTTACTGCATCTTTAGAGTCCGCAGAAACTGTTTTTACTGCTGTAGTTGCATCAGCAGATACTTTTACTGTCGCATCTTTCATCTCTTTAGTCGCTACATCTGAAGAAGCCTTAAGGTCTTTTGATGTGTTAGTCAACGCATCTTTTGTATCTGTAGATACTGAAGTGATGGTATCTCTACTGTCTTTAGACGCATTGATCTCTACGGTTTTAAGATCATCTGATACTTTTACAGTCGTCTCTTTGACATCTGTCGTTACATTCGTGATGGTTCTTTCTGTACTTTTTGTTGTCTCTACTGTACCATCTTTCATGCTTGTGATACTATCTTTTGCATCTTTACTCATGCTGATAGCTGCCTCTTTCATGTCTTTAAACAAATCACCGAAATCCAAATTGGTTGCTTGTGCATTTGTGAGTAGTAAGCCAGAGACTGTTACGATTGAAGTTGTGATCATTTTTTTCATTGTAAACCCTTTATTGTATTTTTTGAATGCGGATAGTATCTTAATTAAGATAAAAATGCTCTTAATTATATTGATCATATTATTTTCTTATAAAATAAGGGGCTAAACACTCATGTGGTATCTCGCATTCATTGTTCGCAACCCATCCCTAACCTAATTTATACTACAATATTACTCTATATTATCCAAGGACATACCCTATGCGTATCTTGCTTATCAATACCAATCCGGTTGTATCTAGATTATTTAAATTGGCTATGGTTCACGATAAAAGCGCTTTAGATGAAGTGGAAAAAATCGAAGATATCAAACAGGTTGATTATCAGATGGTATGTGTCGATGATAGTGCATATTCTGTCGAAGTACAAGCTTTGATCGACACATTAGAAGCCTCTTCGTGTGTTTTTATTTCTTATGGTTCCAAGCAGAAGGAAGGGTTTGATCTGTTGATTAAAAAACCATTCCTCCCAACGCAAATTAGTCATCTTATTGAAATGCTCAAACAAAAAGATTTAAACAGCGAAATGACGTCTAATGATACGAAGATTTTGGATACTAAAGAGATAGAAAAGATTAAAACGCTTCTCAAAATGGATGATGAAACAGACATAGATGATCCCCTAATGTTAAGTGAAGAGGGGTATGAAGCCAGAAAAGTAGAAGTGATTAAAGAACAACTTCTTTCTGAAGGGTTGCACTTAATTGAAGAAGAAGATATTGTAGAGGCAATCAGTGAAAAAAAGATATCTTCAGATGAAAGTTTTCTTACTGAAAGTGATCTTGCGTTGTTTCAAAAAGCATTTAAGGAGTCATTGCACCAGATGAAGCCAAAAAAGATTAAAAAGTTTTTAGCTGGGGCTGGTGTGAAAATAAAGCTGAAGTTAAAGGATGAAGAATGATCTCCAAAGGGGCAATTTTAGTACTATCTGGACCAAGTGGAGCGGGGAAAAGCACCATTATCCATGCTGCATCCGATAAGATAGGAGAGTATTATTTTTCTATCTCCACAACCACGCGTCCACCTAGAATAGGAGAGCAAGATGGGAAGGATTATTTTTTTGTCACTAAAGCGCAATTTGAGGCAGATATAAAAGCGGGATATTTTTTGGAGTATGCACAAGTGCATGGCAACTACTATGGCACATCGCTTAAGCCAGTGAACGAAGCCTTAGAGGCTGGAAAATTAGTGATATTTGATATTGATGTGCAAGGACATCGACTCGTACGTGCCACTGACATGAACGACATCACCACATCGGCATTTATCACACCCCCGACACTTCATGCGCTGCAAAGACGACTTCGTGATCGTTCTACAGATGAGGATAGTGTCATACAAAAGCGGTTGGAGAATGCTAAAAGTGAGATTCAAGCGGTAGGGGAATATGACTTTGTGATCGTGAATGATACGATCGAAGAGGCAGCAAAACGTTTCATCACTATCGCTAATGCAGCGAGATTGAAGCAGAGCAAAAAAGTGTTAGAACAATTTGCTGCCCAATGGTTGGAAGAGAGTAAATAATCTATAGATTAAATATCTTGTAGTATAATTACTCAAAATTATGCGTATTTAAAGGATGAACATGGGTATGCCAAGTATGCCAGAACTATTGATTATATTAGCAATTGTTGTATTGCTTTTTGGAGCAAAAAAGATTCCAGATCTTGCTAAAGGCGTAGGCAAAGGGATCAAAGACTTCAAAAAAGCGATCAAAGAAGATGATGAAGAGACTAAAGAGATTGCTTCAAAAGAAGAGTCAACAACCGCAACTTCTACAGAAGAGAAAAAAAGCGAAAATGCTTAATCAAAAAGCGTTCAGCATTTAGGGCTGAGCGTTTAAAAGTGTAGCGCTTGCTAGCTACACACTTATCTCCCCAAATTTATGGAATTTTTATGAAATTAAAATCGCAAATCAATGATATGATCAAACAGGCATTTGTCCAAGCAGGTATCCAAGAGGAACCTTTAGGTGTTACTGATGCTACCAAGCCAGAGTTTGGAGATTTTCAATTTAATGGTGCGATGGCACTCTCAAAGAAATTGGGTCAAAATCCTCGACAAATCGCGGAAAATATCATCGAAAATCTTGAGTTAAATGGTGCTATAGCCAAAGCTGAAATTGCAGGACCAGGGTTTATCAATTTGTGGCTAAACGGCGAGTGGATTGCATCAGCGTGTGAAGCAGCGACCCAAGAGAGTAGACTGGGTGTCACAAAAAAAGCACATCCAGACAAAGTCATCGTTGATTATTCTGGACCAAATATGGCAAAACAAATGCACGTAGGGCATTTGCGTTCGACAATCATTGGTGATACATTGGCTAATTTGCTTACATTTTTGGGTGATGAGGTGATACGCCAGAATCATATCGGGGATTGGGGGACGCAATTTGGGATGCTTATTGCGTATCTTGAAGAGATGGGTGAAGAGGGCAATGTAACGCTTAAAGATCTTGAACAATTTTATAAAGATGCGAAAAAACGTTTTGATGAAGATAGTCTATTTGCAGATAAGGCAAGAGAATATGTAGTCAAAATACAAAGTGGCGATACCCATTGTATGGCACTGTGGCAAAAATTTATCGACATTTCTTTAGGGCATTGTGAAGAGGTCTATGAAAAGCTTGGGGTGAAGCTTACACGTGAAGATGTTCGTGCAGAGAGTTTTTACAATGATGATTTGAGCCATGTGGTAGATGATTTGACGCACGAAGGGTTATTGACCCAGAGTGATGGCGCGCAGTGTGTGTTTTTGGAAAATGATGAGATACCAGTCATCGTACAAAAGAGTGATGGGGGCTATCTTTATGCTACCACGGATTTGGCAGCGTTACGTTACAGAGCAAAAACACTTCATGCAGATCGTATCCTTTATGTCGTAGATGCAAGACAAGCAGAGCACTTTAAACAAGTATTTACGCTTGCCAAAAAGGCAGGTTTTGTAGGAGAATCGGTAGCACTTGAGCATATTGCATTTGGGACGATGATGGGGCAAGATGGAAAGCCTTTTAAAACCCGTGACGGTGGTACAGTGAAGCTCATCGATCTTTTAGATGAAGCGGTAGTCAAAGCCAAAGAGGCGATCAATGAAAGAGACTCGTATACAAGTGAGGAACTAGAAAAATTGGCAAAGAGTATCGGAATTGGTGCTGTGAAATATGCTGATCTTTCGATCAATCGTGAATCTAACTATATTTTCAATTGGGATAAGATGTTGAGCTTTGAAGGGAATACATCGCTTTATATGCAGTATGCTTATGCCAGAATCCAGAGTATCTTTAGAAAACATGAAGGTGGATTTGATGGTGAAATTCTTATTACCGATGCACTCGAGCATAAGCTTGCAACGATGCTACTTCGATTTGAAGATGTACTCAATAAAGCTGCAATAGACGCTTCGCCAAATCAAATTACGACCTATCTTTATGATCTTGTGGGGATTTTTATGCGCTTTTATGAGCAGAATCCTATCCTTAAAGAAGGGGTTGAAGAGAAGATTAAAATAAGTCGTTTACGCTTGGCTGACCTTACCGCAAAAACCCTAAAACAAGGGCTGAATATCCTTGGGATCGAGACGGTAGAAAAACTTTAAATTATTTTTTATTTTTTTGGTTTGCTACCAATTCGTTTAAAAATACTTCAAGTGAATACCGTTGTCTGTATTCTGGTACCATAATATGGATGAGGATGTCTCCTAGGTCTGCTACACTCCACTCATCCGTAGCATCTGAAGCAAGGAATTTGTCTCCTTGTTTTCTAAGTTCTACCTTTAAATGATCAAAAAGTGCAAGGGTATGTTTCCCATTTAGAGAGTTGGCAATCACTACACGTTTAGCGATATAATCGGCATTTTCAAGGTTGAAAACTTCTATCTCTTCTGCCTTTTTTTCATCGAGTAATTTTACGATATTTTCTATTCTTTCATCTATTGTCATTTAGTGTTCCCTTTGTAATAGTTTTTTGACAGATTCTCTGATCTTTGTGTCAACCAAGTTTAACTCTTTTTCTTCTCTAATCTGGGTCGAGCTGATGGGTGTATCTAGATCAAGTATTTCCCATTTTTTAAGTGAGTCGGTCTCTAAATGATGTCTATCTCGTGTTGCAATAATCCACGTAATGGTTTCATTGAGCCACTCAAATTCATGCCATTTTGTCAATCTTGACAAGTTGTCAGCACCAAGAATGAGATATTTGACATCATAGCGTTGATTTAAGTGTTTTACAGTGTGTGAAGTAAATGTGCTTTTCCCCTCTTCTACTTCATATCCCTCTACACTGACTCTTTCAATAGGATCAAAAAGTGTATGACACCACATAAGCCGTGTTTGCGCATCTGCTAAAGTGGATGTTTTAAATGGATTTAAGTATGCAGGAATAACAAGTAGTTGATCAATCTTTAGATTTTTTATCGCCTTATCGACAATCTGTTGATGCCCTTGGTGTGGCGGGTCGAAACTACCCCCAAATATGGCTACCACAGGCTTGTGTTGATTAACCAAATACTAACCTCATTTACTGTAAAATTGCGTAATTTTAGCATAATAAAACTAAGGGCAACTAAAATAGATTTTTAGGGGAAAAGGAAATAATATGGCTGTAAAAGTGGCGATCAATGGATTGGGAAGAATAGGAAGATGTGTAGCACGTATCATCGCAGATAGAGATGATATTGAGCTGGTTGCGGTGAATGCTTCTGGATCAGAAGAGATGATCCAATATAACCTTAAGTATGATTCCGTACATGGCAAAAGAGAAGATGTAAGTGTTTCAAACGGATACCTTCATATCGGTACAACAAAAGCAAAAATATTTGCAGAACGTGATCTGGCACAACTTGATTTTGCTTCTTGTGGTGCGCAGATCGTTTTAGAATGTACAGGCGCTTTCCTTACAGCAGAAAGTGTACAACCTTATCTTGATAATGGTGTTAAAAAAGTCCTTTTTTCTGCACCGGCTAAAGATGATACGGCGACCTTCGTACTAGGGGCAAATGCGGATGCGTATGCTGGTGAAGCGATCGTCTCCAATGCATCATGTACTACCAATGGACTCGCGCCAGTGGCAAAGGTACTTGATGATGCTTTTGGTATCGAAAAGGGCTTGATGACGACTATTCACTCTTATACCTCTTCTCAGCCTATCTTGGATGCAAAACATAAAAAAGATCCAAGAAAAGGGCGTTCAGGTTCACTGAATTTAGTTCCTACTACCACGGGAGCAGCCAAAGCGATCTCAAAAGTGTTGCCAAACCTTACAGGAAAACTCAACGGTCAAGCGATTAGAGTTCCCACACCAGATGTTTCGATGGTAGATCTCACTGTGACACTGAACAAAGAAGTGACACTCGAAGCAGTACAAGCAGCTTTTAAAACAGCAAGCCAAGGGTCTCACAAAGGGATTTTGGGCGTGGATGAAGAGTATAGGGTGTCTCAAGATTTTGTGGGTGAGGAGTTAAGTACGGTTGTTGCGATGGATACGATACAAGTGATCGGAGGCAACATGGTAAAAGTGCTCTCATGGTATGACAATGAATGGGGATATTCACGTCGTTTGGTCGATATGGCAGTACACATTAGCAAAAAGTAAGAGGTAATATGAAGACGATAAAAGATTTAAAAATCGATGGTAAAAGGGTATTTATACGATGTGACTTTAATGTCCCTAAGGATGAGTTTGGCAATATTACAGATGATAGACGTATCCGATCTGCACTTCAAACGATCCGATATTGTATCGATAGGGATTGTAAAATTATTTTAGCCTCACACTACGAAAGACCTGAGCCAGGGAAATATGAAGAGCAGTATTCGCTAGCCCCTGTAGCAAAAAGGCTCCATACCTTGCTCAAAATCAAAAATGATATTTTTATGGCAAATGATGTAGTAGGGGAAGATGCAAAAGCAAAAGCAGCAGCATTGGAAAGTGGGGATGTCCTTCTTTTAGAGAACCTTCGATATGAAGAGGGTGAGACTAAAAATGATATGGCATTTGCAGAAAAATTAGCCCAATTTGCCGATTTTTATATCAATGATGCATTTGGTGCCTGCCATAGAAAACATGCTTCGATTCATGCCATCACAAACTTTTTTGATGCAGAGCATAAAGCCGCAGGCTTTTTGATGAGTAAAGAGGTGAATTTCTTTTCAAAAGTTCTTGAAAACCCTGTCCGTCCATTTGTGGCGGTTGTGGGTGGATCGAAAGTGTCTGGTAAACTTCAAGCACTCGTCAATCTTTTAAACAAAGTTGATAAAGTGATTATTGGCGGTGGTATGGCATTTACATTTTTGAAAGCGTTAGGGTATGAAGTGGGGAATTCACTAGTCGAAGATGATCTTATCGATGAAGCCAAAGCGATTATGGAAAAAGCACAAAGAACGGGAGTGAAATTTTACCTCCCTGTAGATGTTGTGGTTGCAGCAGAGTTTTCTGAAAATACGACAGTGAAGTTTCTTCCGGTACAAGAGATACCTAGTGGTTGGATGGGATTGGATATCGGTCCTGCTTCTTCAAGGCTTTTCCGTGAAGCGTTGAATGATGCCAAAACGATCATTTGGAATGGGCCAATGGGTGTCTATGAAATGGACAGATATTCCAAAGGGAGCATTATGATGTCTAACAATATCGCACAAACACATGCGACAACGATCGTAGGTGGTGGAGATACAGCTGATGTAACGCAACGTGCGGGTGATGCAGAAGAGATGACATTTGTAAGTACAGGCGGTGGTGCAAGCTTAAAACTCATCGAAGGTATTTCACTGCCTGGACTTGAAGTGCTTCAAGCATAAGGATAAAGAGTGATCTTCGCAGCAAATTTTAAAATGAATCACACCAGAGCGTCGACACAAAATTACATCTCAACGCTTTCACAAAATTTGTCCGCCAAAAAAGAAGACGATACAATTTATATTTTCCCCCCGCTCACTGCACTTGATAGGTATGAAGGTGATTTTACTATCGGTGCACAGAATGCGTATCCTTCTAAAAATGGTGCCTTTACGGGGGAAATAGGTCTTGAGCAATTGGATGAATTTGGTATCAAAACGATCCTTATTGGGCATAGTGAAAGAAGAGAATTACTTCAAGAAACCCAAGCAAAAGTAGTTGAAAAATTTGATTTTTTCCAAACCCAAGGGTATGAGATTATTTATTGTATTGGGGAGCCTCTTGAGATTCGCGAAGCTGGACTAGAATCGGTCATGGAGTATTTGCTTGCGCAATTTGACGGTATCGATATTAGTTATGAAAAACTGATCGTAGCGTATGAGCCTATTTGGGCGATAGGTACGGGTAGATCTGCTACAGCAGAAGAGATCACAGCGACACATCATGCACTTAAGCAAACGATCCAAAAGCCACTTCTTTATGGTGGTTCTGTCAATCAAAAAAATATTCAAGAGATTCGTGCGATTGAGGGAGTAGATGGGGTTTTAGTCGGTTCCGCATCATTGGATGCGAAAAATTTTGTAGATTTAATGAGGAGATAGTAAGTAGGAATGTCGGTAGG
>JBEAQM010000061.1:0-3481 GCA_041163845.1 Pseudomonadota bacterium
AATGAACCAGAAGATGCGATGTGGCTCTGGACAAACTCTCCAGAAGAGGCACCAGATGAAGCAGAGTATATCACGATCACCTATAAGCATGGTGACCCTGTAGCGATCAATGGGGAAGAGATGTCACCAGCGACATTGCTTGAAAGACTCAACCAATACGGAAACAAACATGGGATCGGGCGTATCGATATCGTAGAGAACCGTTACGTAGGTATGAAAGCCCGTGGATGTTATGAGACACCAGGTGGGACGATCATGCTTAAAGCGCACAGAGCGATAGAGTCTATCACGCTTGACAGAGAAGAAGCCCATCTGAAAGATGAGTTGATGCCGCGTTATGCGAAATTGATCTACAATGGATACTGGTGGTCACCAGAACGTAAGATGCTTCAAGCTGCGATCGATGCGACACAAGAGCGTGTTAATGGTGAAGTGAATATCAAGCTTTACAAAGGGAACGTGATCGTGATAGGAAGAAGTTCAGCTGAGTCACTTTACTCTGAAGCACACTCGACATTCGAAGAAGATGAAGTGTACAATCAAGGAGATGCAGAAGGATTCATCCGCCTCAATGCACTTCGATTTATCATCGAAGGTAAAAAACAACCTGAACGTATCAAGAATTTGATCAATAAAAAAAGCTAAAATTCCCTTTTGAAGGATCGATAAAGATCCTTCTTTTTCTCCTAAAATCGATCAAAAATCGAGTATAATTTCACCATATTTTTTATCTTATAAGTATTGAAAGGTGATAGATGAAATATCTACAAAAGAGTATAGCCATAGTATTGTTTTTTTGGATGATGCAAGGGTGTGCGACCCATGAAAAATTTATACAGAGGTATGATTGGTGGGTGGGGCAAAATGTGACTGTGCTTATTCAAGAGATTGGGTATCCTGATACTACGTTTACCTTGCCAAATGGGCATAAAGTGTATGTGTATGAGCGTTCAAACACTTACAATGTACCGGCATCTCCTGTGATCACACCGATGTTTGGATATGGTAGATACTATGGATATTATCCGATGGCATATACCCAAGAGCGAGTGACCAAAAGTTGTAAGCTTTTCATCGAAACCGATAAAAATGGGATGATTACACGATGGGAATCACGTGGCAATGACTGTGTGAATCAATAATCTTTTGAAAGATTAGGATAAGAAAAGTTTCATTTTTTCATACATCTCTTTGGGGGCAAACTTCACGAGTGTTTGTTGTGAAAAGAGATGTGGTATGAGTTCTAAAATGAGATATAAAAGTCCCATAAGGGGGTAGAATGCATAGTATTCTATCTTGAATGTTTTGAATGTGTAACGCTCTATAAACCACTCTTTAGCCCCTTCACTCCCATGATGAAACAAAAGCAGTTCCATGATAAATACGCAACCCCATATAGCATAAACAATGGTGGTGACCAAAAAGGCTCCTAAGGGTCCATAGGCTTCTAGAACCAACCCTAAACACAGCGCTAAAAAGATGGCAAATGATTTGAATCCTAAGAGGGCGAAAATAACCAATATAGAGAAGATAAAGAGCATCACCCCAAAGAGGATAAAGAGTTCTAGATAATTTTGTTGTTGTTCAAAAGAGGTGCTAAAGTAAGCAGCCATGAAAGTGATGAGAAAAATAGCGATAATGGTAAGTGCCAAAGAGCGATATTCTCTCATCTGTATCCCTTATGCGATATCGTAAAGTTTAGTAAGGCTTTTGACATCGGCTTTACGACCTAACCATGCTTGATAAAGCTCACTCATCTCTTGGGCACCGCCATTTTCTAAGATGAACGCTTTGTACCCTTTCGCACGGGCTTTGTCAAATCCTGTTTCAGGATCGATACAAGAGAAAAAGGCATCGGCTGAGAGGACTTCTGCCCACTTATAGCTGTAGTATCCAGCCGCATAACCTCCTGCGAAGATATGGGAAAATCCATGCTGGAATTTGTTGTAAGTTGGTGGTTTGAGTAGGGATGTTTTTTCTCTGATTTTATCCAGTAAGTTTTGTACGGCTTCTCCTTGATAGAGTCCTTGGTGAAGCTCAAAATCAAAGAGTGAAAACTCTACTTGTCGTAAGATCCCTAATGCTGCTTGATAGTTTTTCGTCTCTTTGATCTTCTCTAGTAGTGAAGAGGGGATCGCTTCTTGGGTTTTGTAGTGGTATCCAAAGCGTTTAAGAATACCTGTTTCATAGGCAAAATTTTCTAAAAATTGTGAAGGGAATTCTACGACATCCCATGCCACACCATTGATCCCAGATACAGAACGTTCGTGGCATTTACCAAACAGATGATGAATAGCGTGACCCATCTCATGGAAGAGTGTTACGACATCATCATGGCGAAGTAGAGAAGGTGTCTCTTTGGTCGAAGGGGCGAAATTGCACACGATGAAAGCAGAGGCAAGATGGGGTTTTCCTTCGCTGTCTATAAAGTGCGTTTCCCAATCATTCATCCACGCACCACCACGTTTCTCTTTGCGTGCTTCAAGGTCAAAATAGATACGACCAGAGAGTTGCCCCTGATCATAAATATCAAAAGGTTGTACACAAGGGTGCCATGTAGGTAGATCGACTTTTTGGAATGTCACATCGAAGAGTTCAGAGATGATCTCGAGCATACCCGCCAATACACGTTTTTGCTCAAAGTAAGGTTTGGTCATCGTATCATCAAAATCAAATTTCTCTTTCTTGAGTTTTTCACTATAATAAGCGACATCATATCCGGCTAAATCATCGATATTGTCGACTTTTTTTGCATAGGTTTTGAGTGCTTCGAGTTCTATCTTCGCTTGTGGCAATGCAGCATCAGCAAGGTCATGCAAAAAGGTGAGTACATCATTTTGGGTATTGGCATCTCTGGTTTCGAGTGCATAAGTGGCATAGTTGGCAAAGCCAAGCAGTGTAGCTTGTTCGTTTTTGAGGGCTAAAATCTCATCAATGACAGCACTATTTTCAGGTGCACGTGTGGCGTAAGCCTTGGAGAGGGTTTCTCTATAGGTTCTATTTGGTCCATAGGTCATATAGGCAAGATAGCTTGGGGTTTGGAGGGTAAATTTATAAACGGTTTTCCCCTCTAGTGTCTCTTTGGCACCTTCTAAATCAGATTCTGGTATCCCTCTCACATCAGCTTCATCTTCAATGATGAGTTCAAATGCATTGGTGGCATTGAGAAGATTTTGGGAGAATTGGTTGCTAAGTTCACTGAGCCTAAGAGAGATCTCTTCCATTCTTTCTTTCTCTTTTTTGGGGAGATTAACGCCAGAGAGTACAAAGTCTCTGATCTCATGAGAAACCACAGCTTTTGCTTCTAGATCTTCAGTGATAATCTGCTCTATTTTACGAAAAAGGGGGACATTTTGTGCCATTTCTGAACTAAACTTAGAAAGCAATGGGATAGAGGCTTCGTATGCCTTTTGGGTCTCATCGGAGTTCATCACTGCGTTAAGATGTGAGAGGGGCGTGAAGAAACAACTTAATGCTTCAT
>JBEAQM010000062.1:0-4026 GCA_041163845.1 Pseudomonadota bacterium
AGTGGATAGGTCTTAAGCAACGGATGTCCTTCCCAGTCATCAGGCATAATAATACGCTTAAGGAATGGATGGTTATTTACCTTGATCCCAAACATATCATACATTTCACGCTCAGCAAAGTTGGCAGAGTTAAACAGTGACGTGATACTTTCGATCGCTTCACCTTTTTTGATGCGACACACCACTCTGATTCTTTTTGCTTCGGTCACATTGAGCAATTGATAAAAGAGTTCAAATTCGCCATCTTTTGCCAGATAATCAACCGCACTTTGCTCTGAGCATTGGGTATACCCACACTTCTCTTTAAGTGTTTTGATGACAGCGACATTTTCTTTAGCGTCGATTTGAAGTACCAGTTGCCCGATCTCTACATAAGACTCTTTGACTTGCTTTTTCCCCAATGTTTTGACTACAGAAGCAAAATGCTTGTCTTCTACCGCCTCTCTAGGTACACGTGGTGCGACCCAAAATCGATCGTTGTAATACGCTTTCCCTTGGACGTTATCTTTTGGTACATATTTACGCATTATATTAACCTCGCTCTCTTGCCACTTTGTGTAGTCAAATCTTGTTTGGTATTTTTATTCATATTTGCAGACTCTTTACGGATCTTCTTTTGAAGCATCATTAATGCATACTGCAATGTTTCTGGTCGTGGTGCACATCCAGGAAGATAGATATCCACAGGAATAATACGGTCCACCCCTTGGACTGTGGCATATGTATTGAACATCCCTCCGGTATTGGCACATGATCCCATAGAGATGACCCATTTAGGTTCGGTCATCTGATCATACAATCTTCGTGCAAATTCAGAGTGCTTTTTAGAAAGTGTTCCTGCCAAAATCATCACGTCTGCTTGTCTTGGCGATGCTCTAAAGATCGTTCCAAATCTATCGAAGTCAAAACGAGATCCCCCAGAAGCCATCATCTCAATCGCACAACATGCGAGTCCATAGGTTAAGGGCCAAAGTGAGTTTGAACGCCCCCAGTTTACGAGTTTATCTACCGAAGTCAATGCTATCGGCAAACCAGCTGTGCTGGCATAATTTACTTGATGTTGTGCCATTCAAGTGCTCCTTTTTTCCATGCATATACGAAACCAATCGCCAATAATACGATAAACAGTATCATTTCAGTAAAACCAAACCATCCAAGCAATTTAAAATCAATCGCCCACGGGAACATAAAAATGATCTCTACATCAAACAAGATAAACAAAAGTGCTATCAAATAAAATTGAGTTGAGATGGTATTTGGTTGTTTTGTTACTTCCGGTCCACACTCATAGATCGTAAGCTTAAGCTTCTCGGTATCCAATCGTGCCAACTTTCTGCTCACAAAACGTGCAGCCCACAAGGTGGCTGGGAATGCTACAGCGGTTAACGCAAATAGAACAAATACACCAAAATATGGATGTTCTGTAATTACATGAGTCATATTAATCCCTTATATTTTCATCTTAAGATCTCCCATCTTTGCCTGTGTAGAAAAGAGAGAAATGTCAGAATATTACGACATATAGTATCTCAAAGATGGTTAAATTACTTTGGTGATTTGGATCCTTTTTTTGATTCGGTTTTGGTATGTAACGAGATGTAACGACACAAATAAAGAAAAACCGATACAATATCAACTTAAATGATTGAAAAGATAAGGATTTCCCTATGAAAAAAAGAGTGCTCGATCTTCTTTATTGGGTCGTAATGGCAGGCATAGTATCCTGGTTTGCCTACACTAAAGGGTGGATATTTGCGAATTTTGAGTCCATAGAAGCCACAGAGGCACTCAGATTATTGCAACAAGAGGAGAACATCACCCTTTTAGATGTCCGTACCATACCTGAATACAAAGAGGGGCACCTAAGAGATGCTACGCTCATTCCACTCGATGCGCTTGAAAATAATCTAGGGATGCTCGCAGAAGATAAAAGTAAAAAGATTGTGGTCTACTGCCACAGTGGTAACCGATCGATCGCTGCTTCGCGTATCTTAGAAGCACACGGATTTACCCCCATTAACGTCAAAGGGGGGATAATAGACTTGACAGAAGCAAAGGGTGAGATAGTGAAATAATATACGTCATCCTCTCGAATCGCTTCGATTTCAAGGGCGTTGAGATGACAAAAATGAATTTTAATGGAAGCATTGCCGGGCAATGCATACCCTCATTGCTCACTCCTCATTTTTGCCCCGCTTTCAAACCTTGAACCCCATACTCTTCTCACCTTCAAAACTGGAACCAAGCTCTTTTTCTATCTCTTCCAAAAAATCTTGGTTCGCAAATACACTCTCTTCTCGGACCGCGACCTTATAGGCAGTATTTTTAATGATAAGGTTAATTTGCCCACCCGTTAACTCATATTTGGATAACTCTGCGATATCAAACCCCTCTTCATAATCAGCATTCTCAGGTAGCATAAACTGCCACAATCTAAGGCGCTGTCTTTTCCCTGGTTTTTTAAACTCTAGTTTATAGTTAAAGCGTCTCGAAAATGCTTTATCGATATTCCCCAGCAAGTTCGTCGTAGCGATAAGAATCCCTTCAAACTTCTCTATCTGTTCGAGAAAAATATTTTGCATTTGGTTATGCATTTTATCTGCAGAGCTCCCAGCCCCCTCAGTTCGAGAACTTAAAAACTGATCGGCTTCATTGAGCAATAATATTGGATCCACTTTGGCTTTTTTGCTTAATTCTTTAAATTCATCAAAAATTTTACGTACATTCTTTTCGCTCTCACCTACATACATCGAAAGAATTTTAGAACAATCAAAAGAGAGAATGGGACGCTTGAGTGTTTTGGCTAAACTCATCGCTGTCATAGTTTTCCCTGTACCTGCACTCCCATAAAAAATAATGCGTGCATCGATCCCTTTTTTATCTCTGATCCCCCACTCTTTAAGCTTTCTAAAGACCTCTTTATCCACCTGCTGAATGATATTTTCAAGGGTCTCTCTTGTTTTCGGGTGCAATACGACATCATCCAAATCAGTCGTTGGTTTGAGATACTCGAAAATTTCCTGATCTTGTACCAAAGCATCTAATTTTAATTTCGTTACTTTTTTACTTTTGGTAGGGTGGATAATCCGTTGCATGACCTCTTCTTGGAGATAAAAAGAACGACTTACCCCTCCAAACATATTGAGTATCTCTTCATAATCAATAATCTCTTCACTAATCAACCGTGCCCCATCTTCTAGCAATGCACGGTTTTTGATCTTTTCATATTCATCAAAGCTAATAAGCTCTATGAGGGTATTCATATCCCTAAAATGCCCTTCACCTCCACTGTACTCCTCTTTCAATAGAGCTAAAAATATTTTCTGTTCTTTTTCGTCAAGCCCTTTTTCTTTGAAAAACTCCTCTACGATGATCGGTGTTTGTGTGATCTTGACACGCTCTTCAATCCGTGTTGTCAGGAGAGTCAGCTTATTTTTGAGTCGTCCTATGCTCAAAGAGTTATCTGCAAAACCTTGTTTAAATGTGGCGATTTGATGAAGCAACGACACCATATCGAACTGATCTTGCAAATACTCCAAATGGTCTGTGTAAGGTTTCACCTCTGGAAGGAAAATCTCTAAAGACCCCTCTTCCAAAAGACGCAACAAAGAGATACTTGGCATGACTGATGCGTTGATCAATTCCAGCTTAGAGACTTCATGTGCCTTCATTTGCCCAAAACTCACCTGAATGATCCATCCCAAATCTAAAATATTTTTCACCAATGAAAGCTTTTCTAAATGAAGATACCCCTCTTTGGTAAAGTTCTCTTGAAGCATTTCTAAGACAGAAATTTCTTCTAGCCCTGCCACGTAACGTTTACACATATACTGAATCAAACGTGCTTCTTCTTCATTGCACTTGAGATGTTCAAAGATAGATGTTTTTGTTACATCGGTTGCTTCAATAAAATCAATTAAATATTTCAATATTGTTCCCTACTTATTTTGATAGGCTCATAGCTTCTCTTAGAATTTAATACTCTGAGTATAACAAATATTTGCTATACTTTGAACCATGATGAAG
>JBEAQM010000063.1:0-4210 GCA_041163845.1 Pseudomonadota bacterium
GCACGCCCATAAGTTGCTTGAAGTGTAGCATACACCTCTGCGACTGTCACTCCAAGGGCATGGGCTTTTACTTCATCGACAGTGAGCATGTATTGTGGGACGTTTGTGTTGAGTGTGGTACGGACCCCCTGAAGTTCAGGTCGTTGGTTTGCTTTTTCTATAATCTCTTGGATATAACTGTTAAGTGTCCCAAAGTCAGATCCTGTTCTATTTTGGATATAAAGCTCAAATCCTCCTGTGGTACTCATCCCTCGTATCGGAGGAGGGGTCACTGCAAATAAAAATGCCTCTTTATTTTGTGAGAACGCCCCCATAAATTGATGCGCAAGGGCAGAAGCTGCTAGTTCTGGTGCTTTTCGTTCGCTCCAGTCTGTTAAATGGACGAAAGAGATCGCCGCATCTGTTTTGTATGCAAAAGTAGAGATATCCAGCCCACTCAGACCCGCTGCTTTGGTCACATGTGGGTTTGCCAAAAGAAAGTTACCTACTTCATCGGTAACGGCTTGTGTTCTATTCAGTGCGGCGCCAGGCATCATATTTTGGATCACCATCACGACACTTTGGTCTTCATCTGGGACAAGCCCACTAGGAAGTCTAAGCATCATCATATACCCCACTATAATCATACCAGTAAAGAGTACCAAAAAGAGGGTGGTACGTTTGATCACGTGCTTGACACCTTGGGTAAATTTTGCTGTCGCTTGGTCAAATAGTGTGTGAAATTTACCGATAAATCCAAACGGTGGTTCCTCTTCGTGCTTTAAAAACAAGGCACACAGTGCAGGGGTGAGTGTCAAGGCAACGATCCCAGAAATACCGACCGATATGACAATTGTGATCGCAAACTGTTGATAAAGCTTCCCACTAAATCCTCCCATAAATGATGCAGGGATAAACACTGCAGAGAGGACCAACACGATTGCGATCACCGGTCCTGTGATCTCCCGCATCGCTTTAATGGTAGCTTCTTTGACACTGATCTCTTTATTTTCTTTGAGGATACGTTCTACATTTTCGATCACTACGATGGCATCATCGACCACCAGTCCGATGGCTAGAGTCAATCCAAACAGTGTCAAAAGATTGATCGAAAAGCCTGCAGCATAAAACCCTGCAAATGTCCCTACAATAGAGACAGGGATAGCGACGATAGGGATAAATGTAGCGCGAAGATTTCCCAAAAAAAGATATATGATAAATACAACCAAAATAATAGAGAGGATGAGGGTAAATATCACCTCTTCGATCGATTGTTTGACAAACTCTGTGGGATCATAAGGGATACTCATTTTGATATCAGAAGGGAACTCTTTTGCGAGACGTTCCATCGTCTCATCGACTGCAGCAGATACATCCAGCGCATTCGCAGCAGGTGCCAGAAAAATCGCCACAGGGATCATAGGTGATTTGTTGTATTTGGCTTTAAAATCGTAAAATTCACTTCCTAGTTCGATACGCGCGACATCTTGAAGCTCCAAAGAGGAACCATCACTGTTCGTACGTAACTTAATCTCTGAAAACGCTTTAACATCTTTCAGTCGCCCTTGTGCACGTACTGTATAGGTAAAAACAGGATGATCTGCCATAGGTTCTTGCCCGAGTTGACCAGCGGAGTATTGGTTATTTTGGCTTTTTATCGCGTTGGTTACATCTGTAATACTCAGACCATAATGAGCCAATCTATCTGGATTAAGCCAGACACGCATTGAATAATCTTGGTTTCCAAAAATATAAGCATCACCCACCCCAGGAATCCGCTTGATATCATCAAGTACGTTGATAAGCACATAATTTGATAGATAGACAGTATCATGTGTTTCGTTTTGTGAAGTAAATGCCAATACTTTGAGCATATCTGGGGAACGCTTTTGAACACTCAGTCCTTGATTTCGCACCTCTTGTGGGAGTTTGCTGATGGCTAGTTGGACCCGGTTGTTGACATCGACATTGGCTTGATCAGGGTCGGTTCCTATCTTGAAAAAAACACTGATAGCGACACTACCGCTAGGGGAGGCTGTAGAGACCATGTAGATCATATTGTCTACCCCATTGATAGCCTCTTCCAAAGGTGCAGCGACCGTTTTAGATAATGTCTCAGCATCGGCACCAGGATAGATCGCAGTCACATTGATCTGTACAGGGACGACGCTTGGGTAGGCTTGGACTGGGAGTAGTTTGATAGAGATAAATCCCACGATCAATACTATTATCGATAAAACCGCAGAAAATATCGGTCTGTGGATAAAGAATTTAGAAAACATTGTACCCCTTTATGGCTGGAGTGTTTTGTCTATTTGGATAGACATTCCTTGTTTAATCCGGAAGAAATTATTGACAATGACCACATCTTTAGGGGCTAGTCCTGTAACGATAAAATTCTCCTTAGATGTATCGGCAATCGTCACAGGTTTTACGGCGACCTTACCATCTATTAATACGAAAACGATCGTCCCAAGGGGATTTTGCAATACCGCTTTTTGGGGTACAGCGATACCATTTTTGAGTATGACACCTTGAAGTTTAAGGGTCGCAAATCCTCCAGCGATCAACCTGCCATTTGGATTATCGAAGGTGGCACGTGCTTTGAGTGTGGAGGTCGAAAGATCGATGTTGGTATCGATAAAATCTATCGTACCTACTCTCTGGTAGGGTGCCCCATCTACCACTAAAGACCCTTTTAATCCAGCATTTTGCAAATCATTCCAATTTCCATTTCCTTCTAATGCATATTTCGCTCTCATGGTTTGAATATGGGGGATTGAAAATTCTACCAACATCGGATTGGTTTGGATGATTTTGACCAGCGGGGTACCTTCAGGCACATAGTCCCCCACATCTACCTCTTTTATCCCTATAATCCCATCAATAGTCGCTTTTACCTCCGTGTAGGCTAAATTCACAGAAGCTTGCTGGAGTTGGGCTGTCGCGACATCTACAGCTGCTTTGGCTTCTTCATAGGCAAAATAAGCGCTGTCTTTGGCTTGTTCGCTGATCGATTTGGTTTTATAAAGTTTTTCGGCACGTTCCCACTCTTTTTTGGTTTGGGCACGCTTGGCATTGACCAGATGGAGTGTTGCTTGTGCACTCTTAAAGGCTGCTTCATAAATCTCAGGCTCTATTTTGTACAGAAGATCACCTTTATGTACGATCGCCCCTTCTGTATACGCTTTTTCTTCCAATACACCCGAAACTCTAGCCATGATCGTAACCTCTTTTGCCGCTTTGATCCGCGCTGGGTATGTTAAGTCAATAGCCATATCTTTAGGTTCCCCTACGATAAAAACATCTGCTTTAGGACCTTGATTTATCGGGGGAGTTTGGTCTTTGGAAAAAAAGAAAAAATAGAGGGATATAAAAACAATTCCTATAGTAATTAGACGTGTACGTTTTGAAGTGAGCATGAGTAATTTCATTGGTTACCTTTGGGATGTATTTCATTATAAATAGTATTTAATATGTTGAAAAAAATTTCTATTTCGTGTGGTGCAAAGTTACTTTTGAGGGATGTGTTTAAACCATGAGCCAAGGGGACAGCTTTTGCAAGAATCTCTTCCCCCTTTGGGGTTAATGCGATTTTATGGGCTCTTTTGTCCTCTTGTGTGTATGATTTTACAATCAACCCTTTTTTGATAAGAGAGTCTATCGATCTGCCGATGGTGGTTTTGTTTTTACCTAATCGTTCGGCGATCTGAGTCTGAGTCACTTGGTCATCCTCATGGATGATCTGCAGGGTTGCGAACTGTTCTGCTGCGATCGCACATTTTGGTTTTAACTGTTTGGTAAATTCTGTCTTAAGAAGTGTCGCGGTGAGGTTTATTTTGTACCCGAGAGAATCTTTGAGTTTATAGTCCATCTAACATCCTAGCTTATATCATTTTTCAAATAGTAGCATATGCAACTTTTAAGAGGATTAAAATGGAATGTTTTTTATCTTTTAGTTAAGATCGTCCCGCTAGATAGCCGCTAGAGAAACTCCATTGTAGATTGTATCCTCCGCAAGGTCCATCTAGATTCATGATCTCGCCACAAAAATAGAGCCCTTTAATACGTCTACTTTCCATCGTATAAGGGTCGATCTCTTTGAGGCTGACACCACCTCGGGTAATCATCGCCATCTTAAAGCCATCGTGTCCATTGATCGTCAAAGGTGTCCAAGCAAGAAGCTTGATGAGTTTGTCTCGTGCTTGTCCGTTTTGTCTCCCTAAAGCAA
>JBEAQM010000064.1:0-12847 GCA_041163845.1 Pseudomonadota bacterium
CTTTTTTTTCTTCGGTTTCTCGCCCCATAAAGAAGGGAGTTCTATATCAAGACCAATACTCTCTAGACTATGTGAGAGAGAAAACCCTTGCGTGTTTTTCTTCTCTTCTCCCAATCCTACCATATCTTTCACTTTCGAGATGCCACTTTCCAAATCAATACCTACCAATTTCTCTTTTATGCTTGCGACACTCTGATCAAGGGTACTCTCATTTTTGGGGACTTGATATTCTATGTTTAACTCTTTTCTGATAGCATCGATTTTTTTCTCTCTTTGGGTAGGCTCTGCGATATGAAGTGATTCTCTAATCTTTTGAATCTTTTGGGCTTGTGTTTCTATAAAACGCTCTTCTTTAGGGGTCTGAAAATTTTCTTTTATCTCTTCTTCCTTTTTTTCTACAGGCGCTTCTTCTGTAACTTGCATTGTTTGATTCAAAGGCAAGAGTTCACTATCTACCCCTATCACTTCTATTGTCTGAGCGTAGAGTAATGTCAAGGATAAAATTAAAAAGATTTGCTTCATTTTCTACTCCTATTTTAAGTTTGATATTTATTCAGGGATGATCTTACCTGTTGATTTAATAGCCCTCTGAATGATCTTTAAAGGCAAAGTCAAAATCTCTTCCCCAGCCGAAGTATTGACCTGAGGATCCTCTAATGATCCTGAAACCTGCAACCCAAAAGTGATACTCTTATCGTCTCCCAATAAGATATACCCTACAAGTGGTATACTCCCTACCACTTTTCCGAGCTCTCGTATCGTTCGTATGGCAAGATTCAGATGAATCGTTTTTGCTTCGAGGTCTATCTCTCCTACCCCAGCGATGGTAGCCGAAGTTCCTCTAATGTATATAGAATCAAAAATTATTTTATTCTTTTTGACTACGCTAACCTCTGCCATCCCCTCTTCTATTCTAAATCCTTCAGTAGAATAACCAGGATTTTGCAAAGAAGCTAAAGCCGGAACGGTATTAATTAACGCTAAGGTATTGTTATATATTTTAAAGCCTTTCATGACTCCACCTTCTACGATAATCTTACCTTGCATCGTTTTATCAGGGTCACCCGTGAGCTTAAGCGTATATCTCCCTTTTTCTAGACCATCAAAGTGGAGTAAAGCATGTAATGCTTCATCTTGTATACGTAAAGCACTAATCGAAAAGATTGTACCTTTTTTTGAAAATTTGACGATGTCCCCAAAGGTACTCCCGATCGCTTTGACATCATTATGCTTATCTACTTCTACATCATAACTTTGTGTAAGTAAGTTGTAATCCTCATATCGAAGGTAACTCTCCTTGCCTACGATCACTAAAGTCTTTTGATCGCCTTTATTTGTGTCAGATTTTTGCTCTTTTTTATCTTCCCCTTTGATTAATGCTACAAGATCAACATTCAAATTTTTAATGTCTATTCTATGGGTCGATTTTTTATAATGGACCCGCTTGTCAAAAGCATAAAAATTCAAATCATCTTTACTCTTTTTGCCCTCAAAAGGGACCCTTATCTTACAAGCGCCACTCTCATAGAAAACACACGTATCTCGTTTTAGTACCCCTTTAAACAAATACGTCTCGAAATCTTCGGTAGTAATCTGCGCATCTCCACCCTGCTGCAACCAGTCCTGATCCACTAAATAAGGCTGAAATAACTTTAAATTCGACAAATGAATTTGTGTTTGATTTCCCTCTGTTACACTTTTAAGTCCAAATTTTGGAATCTCTACTTTCACGTTTTTGTCATAATCCAAAGTAAAAGGAATTTGTTTTTGACTAAGCCTAAAGAGAGTCTTATTATTGTCTGCGATATTGATCTCTTTAGCATCAAAAATCAAATCAGCGCGATGCTTGTCTAGGGTAATCGTTCCATTTAAATCACCTTCATACACTTCATCTTTTAAAGCCACTTTATGAAGTAAAACCAATCCCTTTTTGTACTCTACTACCCCTTTTGTAATGGGAAGATTGACTTTATAGAGTAAAAGATCACTCGCTTCTAAAAAATCTACATTGACGTAAAAATCTTCATAACTCGTTTTTAAACCAATATCTGCCATAAACAAAAGTTTGATATTCCCACTTTTTTGATCTAGCGGCAATTGGATATTATAGGCTTTTACCAAATTTTGCAATGTTGCATCATAAGGATGATTGGTTCTTATTTTAAGTTTAAGATTCGTATTAATCGCCATAAGATGAGAGATACTTACTTCACTTCCCTCAAGACTAATCCCCTCATAAGTGGGGTCTTTTAAATCAAAGAAAAGCCCACCATCACGATAACTTAAAAGAAAACTAGAGACCAAAACCGGCGATAATTCCTCTTTAAAATGGATCTCTGCTTCGGAGAAAAGAATATCCCCTTTCAATGTCTTAAAATCAACTGCTACGGAGCCATCTTTTAGGAGTGCATCCCCTTCCAAAGTGAGTAACTGGTACGATCTGGCTTTAATCTTCTCTACAACCCAACTTCGCACACTTTCTTCCAAATGAAATTGGTCTATAATACTTTTAAGATCTGTAAAGGATTGGCTATCTAGTTTAAAATGTATGTTATCTCCCACTTTAGAAAGATCAAAAACACCATCTGCCCCATATAAGCTAAACCGCCCATTCCAAACCAAAGTATCTTCTTTTATATGATAGACAAGGTCACCATTGATCGTAAGATTTTGTTCTTTGAGATCTAGTTGAGATATTTGAGCATTGAGTTGGTCTTCTCCTAAGGTAAAATCACTCACTACTTTATACGAATCGCTATTGATATATAAATGTTCAGGGGTAAATGCAAGACTAAGTGTCTGCTTAGGGAGCTGAATGTTTGGAAGTTCTACAGATTGAAAAAAAGAAAATAAGTACCTTATGCGTTTGATCATATCTGGCAAAGTGGCTGAAGCATCTGACTCGATTGTAGGGACAATAACATGCTCCGCTTTTACTATAAGCTTTTTATCGAGTTTGATGTATAATCCCTCTAACTTATAATCTGCTATTTTCAGCGTATTGATATGTATACCTATAAAAAGTAATGCAAAAAAAATAAACACAAGGAGTATTAAGCCAATGAGTACCTTACGTAAAATTTTGATAGCATTTGCAGAAAAAACGGTATTCATTTTAATCATCTCATTGGCTTTTTATACGAGTCAACCGATTCAAACAACGAAAACGCTTTTAGTACCGTCGGGCTCAATTAGTCATATTATAACACAGTTGAGTCAAAAAGGGTATGCCTTAAGCCCTATAGATAAATATCTTTTAGTCTTTATGGGGCAACCCCAAAGTGGTTGGGTAGAATTAACTGCAACCAAACTCAATCGAATCGATTTTCTCTATCAACTCTCTACAGCCAAAGCAAAAATGGAAGAGATTACACTCATCCCAGGTGAAACATTGGAAATCTTTTTAAATCAAGTGGCACATCTACTAAAGCTTGATATCAATTTGCTTAAAAACTATTACACAACTCTTTCTCAATATCCAGAAGCAGGTATCTATGCAGATACTTACTATATCCCTTTTGGGATCACTGAAAAACATTTGATCTACTTTTTACTCAGCCGTTCCCAAGAAAAATATAAACTTATTTCAGAAAAAATTTATGGTACATATAACCCAAAACAGTGGATCAATATACTCACTATCGCTTCAATCATACAAAAAGAAGCTGCGAATGAAAAAGAGATGCCATTGGTCGCTTCTGTGATTTATAATCGCCTCAAAAAAGAGATGCCTCTACAAATGGATGGTACGCTCAATTATGGCAAATACTCTCATATCAAGGTTTCTGCATATCGTATCAGAAATGATGAAAGTCGATTCAATACATATAAATACAAAGGGCTCCCCCCTTCACCAATAGGGGCTGTTTCCTTTCCTGCAATTTTAGCGGCGATTAAACCAGCGCAAACCAATTATCTTTACTTTATGAAAAATAAACAAGGGGTGCATGACTTTACCGACAACTATGCAACACATCAAAAAAACATACAAAATGCACGCTAGTTGAGTTTAGAGTGTCAAACGCTTTAAATCATTTAAATCAAACAAAAGTAAATCTTTTTCGCCCAATTGTAAGAGTTCATTCGAAAATCCACTTTTAGCAAAAAGGACATAAATGTCGACTTTGATTCTTGACTCTAAAGCCTTTGCTTTGAGTTTTGTTAACTCATTTTTACATACTTTTCGGTCTTTATATTTACATTCACCCAACACAATCCGTTTATCACTCGTAAGTGCCAAAATATCAAATTCACTATGAATATTCCAAAAACTCCCATGACTCATCAACGGGGTGGTCTCTTCAAAATACTGCACCAAAAAAGCATCACAAAGTTGTTCATATACCAAGGAATACAAACGTTCGCAATGCTGTTCAAAATTGGCTAAAAACTTTTCTTTTTTACCACTAGAGAGCTCCTTCTCATAAGGGGCAACAAAACCAAACCAAAACCGTAAAAAAGGATGGACAAAACGGAGCTTATCTTGAATTCGATAGGAACGTTCCTCTTTTTTTAATTTGTATTTTGGGTGCTGACGCAAAGGTCCTTCTCTAGAAAACTCTATATTAAGGATGCGTAACTGCACCAATTCCTCTACAATTTTTTCACCTATACTCTCATTTAAACGTGCTTTTCGAAGCACCGAATATATTTTTCCATCCCCTCTAGCGACTGCTATAAGTATCTCCTTGTAAGGTGTTTCTAAAAGATAAGAAGGGGAAATAAGTGACTTGAATTTAGAAAAATTTTCGACAAAATTAGATTCTACCATGGAAATTGTACTGTCAAAATAATCTAATTCAACATTTTGTCCCATACCGCCAAAAATAGAAAAATATTCGATAGCTTGTTCCAAGTCTAGATAAGAAAAGCGGAGATAAAATATTTGGAATAACTGTCTTATATCTAACCCTTGAGATGCAAATTGGACTATTTTAACATACTTTTATTTGAATTTATGTATGATTAATAATTAAACAATGCAAAGGAAATCATGGAAACATTTTTCAGCAAATCAAATGAAGTTCAACAAATCATTAAAGGGTTTCATCTTACCAAAACACTCTTTGTTTCTTCAATACTTGTAGGGAAAGCGCATACAGGAAAAAAATCTTTGCTACGTTCTATTTTTCCTGATGTGCCGATGGTTTCAGGGGAAAATCAAAAAGAAGTAGAAGAGGCGTTGGGACAATACGATGAACTTATTATTACCCATTTTGAAAAATTAAGCAACCAAAATGCTTTAGATTTCAGCAACAAACGAATCATAGCGACTGCAGACTATATCGCAAATGCTGATCTTATTGATACACTTTTTGCTTTTATCTATACAATGCCTTCGCTCCAAGAACGCCCTGAAGATATAACATATCTTATCAACCATTTTATCAAAGAAGCAAGCGCGACACTGATGGTAGATGAAAGTACCATACACCCAAACGACATCATCATCAATCTTAACCACAACAACCAAAGCCTCAAACGCTCTGTGTATTTTCATATCATGCAACAAAGTATGAAAGAAAAAGAGATAGAAAACCTTCTGTACCAATACTTATTCAATCACCTTGGAGGAAATGACGAATACCATCGACACTTAGGTCTTTATGAAAAACCGCTCATAGAAGCAGGGCTTGCAAAATACGGTTCACAACTACAACTTTCTCAAGTTTTAGGGATCAATAGAAATACGTTAAGAAAGAAAATACATGAACACAACATCGATTGATTTCAAATCTTTTATAGAATGGGACAACAACCCTTTTATTCTCTTTGACAATGAGAGTAAAATCCTTTACCTCAATAATGCGGCAGAGATTCTTTTCGGATATGTTTCCAAAAAAGATCTTTTTGAAATCGCATTGGCTTATGCACCTCAAAGCTTCGGATATAAAACGACAACCATGGTACTTAACTACGATTCATTTATGTTTCATGCACTGACAGTAGGCTATGAAAATGATGAACAAATCTCTTTGCGCCTTTACCATATGCCAAGGATCAAACCGACACAAAAGCTGGAAAAAGAGAAACTGATCACCACCGATATCAATATTTTACTTGAAGCAAATATCGCTTTATTTCAAACTAAAAATACGAACCAATTAAAACTCTTAACCGACCAAGAGCTACCCCCATTTAAAATAGATCAGAATAACTTTTCTAAACTCTTACGAAAAGTACTTGATGCATTTCGAGGATCTGATTCGATCCACATTTCACTCAAATTACTTTTTGGTCAACATGTGATGATAGACAATAAAAAAGAAGCTATCGCCCAACTGTCCATCAGTGCCAATGGCAGATACAGTGATACCGATGAAGAGATACGTACATTAGCTGACAGCACTCATATCAAACCTATTCTCAATGAAAAAGAGATCAAACTCGAAATACCACTTATCCAATAATAAAACAGCAAGTGATTAAAATTTAATCACTTGCTGCCTATAAAGTATCATATTTCATGTTACGATTCTTTTGTACAAATTAAATACAAAGGAAACAGCATGAAACGTAAACTTTCAGCTCTTATGGCAATCTTATTGCCTATCTTCGCTTTCGCAGAAGATACATTAAATACAGGTGATACCGCATGGATGATGGTATCTACAGCATTTGTACTTCTTATGACACCCGCAGGACTTGCGCTTTTTTATGGTGGTATGACAAGAAGTAAAAACGTTCTTAACACATACGCTATGGTAATGGGAGCATTTGTGCTTGCTTTTGTAGTATGGATTGTTGCAGGGTATTCGATTGCATTTGGTACCAATGAAAATGCCATGTTACAAAATGTATTTGGTGGGTTTGGAAACCTTATGCTTGAGGGTATTAAGTGGACAGATCTTTCTAATACCTACCCTACTTATGTATTTATCGCATTTCAAGGGACATTTGCTGCGATTACTGTAGCGATCGCTTCAGGTTCTGTCATTGGACGTATGAAGTTTTCAACATGGATGGTTATAGTAGCATTATGGGGTATATTGGTTTACGCACCGATTACACATATGGTATGGGGTGGAGATGGCGCACTTCTTTTTGATGCAGGTGCACTTGACTTTGCTGGTGGTACTGTCGTTCATATGAATGGTGGTTTGGCTGGTCTTGTACTTGCGATTCTAGTCGGAAAAAGAGCGGGTTATCCAAATACTGCCATGAAGCCATATAGTATTCTTTTGACTGCTGTTGGTGCAGCGCTTTTATGGTTTGGATGGTATGGATTTAACGGTGGTTCAGCATTCGGTGCGAACGCTATCGCTGGTTTAGCTGTCATGACCACAACAGTAGCAACAGCAGCAGCAGGTGTGGCATGGATGTTACTCGAATGGATGGTGTTTAAAAAACCAACCCTTTTAGGGATCGCTTCAGGGATTGTAGCTGGATTGGTAGCGATTACCCCAGCAGCAGGTTTTGTTGGTATTGGTGGTGCATTTATTGTAGGTGTAGTGGGATCAATCGTCGGATTCTTTGGTGTCGTGGTAATGAAGAAAAAACTTGGATACGATGATTCACTCGATGCATTCGGAATCCACTTCTTGGCAGGTTTATGGGGTGCATTAGCGACAGGACTTCTTGCACTTAATGATCAAGATCTACTTTGGGATGGCCCACTCAAAGCCGCAGGAGATAGAATGGCTCAATTTATGGTTCAAGTTGAATCAGTAGTTGTTGTTGGGCTATGGACACTTGTTGGGACTGTGATTGTATACTTCATAGCTGCAGCGATTACAGGTGGCGCAAGAGTAGATGAAGAGACTGAAGCTGCTGGACTTGACGAAACCATTCACGGTGAAAAAGTGATGAATGCCTAAGCATTCATCCTAAACCATACATAAGGATAAATAAGATGAAAAAAATAGAAGCAATTATCAAACCATTTAAACTTGAAGATGTCAAAGACGCTCTTGTGAAAGCAGGTATTGAAGGTATGACTGTCTCCGAAGTCAAAGGTTACGGAAGACAACAAGGTCACTCAGAGCTTTACAGAGGAGCTGAGTATGTGGTGGAATTCATCCCAAAAATAAAAATAGAGATCGTTGTAAGTAGTGATCATTATCTCAATATCGCACTTGATGCGATCAAAACAGCCGCAAAAACTGGTAAGATCGGTGATGGTAAAATCTTTGTATTTGATATCACTAAAACGATCCGTATCAGAACAGATGAAGAGGATGCAGATGCATTATAAGAGGAGCATTTCTCCTCTTTTGATTAAATTTTAATCAATTGTACTTTCCTTACCCCCTTTTAGAGTCGGTATAATATCGACCACTAACTCAAAAAGGACCCCTTATGGAAGTACAATATATATTAGACACCTTCTTTGCACTCTTCTCAATGACACTTATTATTTTTATGGTACCAGGATTTGCGATGCTAGAAGCAGGTTTAGTGCGTACCAAAAACGTCACCTCAGTGCTTACAGTCAATGTCATGATTTATGCTATCGCTTCAATGGCTTTTTTACTTATTGGTTACAAGCTGGCATTTGGCAGCTGGGATCACCAAGATGGGATGAGTAAATGGGCATTTTTTCTCTTTCAAATGGCATTTGTCGGAAAAGTCATCAACATTATGAGTGGAGGGGTAAGTGAACGTTCTCGTATCCTTCCTTTAGCTATCTTTACTATCATTACTGGTGCGTTTATTTACCCAATTATCGTGAACTTAACGTGGGGTGCAAATATTTTAGCTGGTACTATGTTTGATATCTCCTCGCTTTCAGACTTGGCAGGATCGACAGTGATTCATTCTACTGGTGGATGGGCACTATTGGCAGCTATTTTGATCATGGGTCCGAGAGTAGGAAGATATAAAGACAATATCGTTCGTGTAATTCCTGCATCCAATATCCCTTTAGTCACATTGGGTGCGATGTTGCTTTGGATTGGTTGGTTTGGATTTAATGGTGGATCGGTCGGGGCGATCTCTTCAAAAGAGAATGCCGATGCAGTCGCACTCACAATTCTCAATACCAATACAGCAGGATTGGCAGGCGCCATTACAGGTTGGCTACTTACTTACTTTAGATATCGAAAATTTGATATTACTATGATCCTCAATGGTGCTTTAGGTGGTCTGGTGGCAGTAACAGCTGGACCTGATAAGTATGACATTTACACCCCTATTCTCATCGGTGCGATCGGTGCTGGGTTGGTCGTACTTTTTGTACCGATATTTGATAAGTTCAGAATGGATGATCCAGTCGGGGCTCTCTCTGTGCATCTTATTAATGGTATTTGGGGTACACTTGCAGTAGGTATTTTTGTTTCTGATGTCAGTATCATCGCTCAACTCAAAGGGATTATCGTGGTTGGACTTATTGTTTTCCCACTCTCTTGGATTACGATCTATCTGATCAATAAAATGTTTGCACTCCGTGCTAGCAATGATGAACAATTAGAAGGAATTGATGCTACCGAATGTGGTATCGAATCTTATCCAGAATTTAAACGCAGTATCTAAGGAGATTTCACATGAAAAAAATCGAAGCGATTATCAAACCATTTAAACTAGAAGATGTCAAAGATGCCCTTGTAGCGCAAGGTATCGAAGGGATGACAGTATCTGAAGTAAAGGGATATGGAAGACAACAAGGTCACTCTGAGCTTTATAGAGGTGCTGAGTATGTCGTAGAATTTATCCCAAAAGTGAAAATTGAGATCGTCGTAAGCAATGACCACTATCTCAATATCGCGATCGAAGCGATCAAAACAGCAGCAAAAACTGGCAAGATCGGTGATGGTAAAATCTTCGTTTCCGATATCACTAAAACGATTCGTATCAGAACAGATGAAGAGGATGCAGACGCTTTATAATATAAGCGTCCTCTTTTCTTTATCGCTTTTTCATCACTTATTTTCTAAACAACAAACACATTTTTCACATGACGTACAATAAGAAAATTTATCTGGTTTTACCCTCTGTTGGTCTACATATTTAACGATTAAATCTACAAAATCATTACTGTCATTCATACATTCAGCCACAATATAATCTTGATATTTGATCTTTTCAGCGATCTCACGATGCTCGATGTCAAGCTCAAAGAGTGTCTCCGAATTATCGATCGTAAATGCAAGTGGGTAGATCAGTACTTTATCATTGGTGGGATTACGGAGAATATCTACTAAGTTTGGTTCTAGCCATGCTGAAGGTCCTACCTTCGACTGATACACCAATTTAACATTTTTAAACGGTATTTTTTTGAGCGCTAAATAGGTTTTGATGGCGCTCACGTTTGCTTCAATCTGACGCTGATATGGGTCACCATCTTTAATGATACTCATTGGCAATCCATGTGCAGAAAGGAGAAGGTCATATTCGCTGCTCTCTTTCCCTTTAATCGCTTGTTTGATCTGATTTACACTCGCTTTAATATAATCTGCATCATCATAATATTGACACGCCAATAACGTAATTTTAGGGTGATAATCAAGCGCATTACATCGCTCCATGATATCTTCATACGATGAGAGTGTCGTCGTGGTAGAATACTGTGGATAAAGCGGGAAAAGCAGCAACTCTTCCACACCGTTTTTCTTACACTCTTCTAACGCTTCGGTTGCAAAAGGTGGGACATATCGCATCGCAGCATAGACAGGCATTTTCACTTTAGCCTGGACTTTATCGATGAGCTTTTGTGTCAGTTCCCAAAGCGGTGACTTCCCCCCTAAATGCTCATAATTTTCCTTCGCTTCATCAAGACGTTTCGCGATAATGATCTTTCGAATTAATGCACGTGTAGCTGCATTGGTAGGCAAAATATTTTTATCCGAAAACATATTTTGTAAAAAAAGTTTCACCTCATCCAAATTGTTGGGTCCGCCCATGTTAAGAAGAAAAAGTGCTTTACTCATAGATCTATCCTATCCTTTTTGTAGAGGGTTTAAGTCCTGTATCTTAGCATAGAAAGTGTAAAATTACTTTAAGTTTATCGATAAAAGGGATACCATGATTATTATACCTGCCCGCATAGGTTCAAGCCGATTTCCAAACAAAGTATTAGCTGATATCGGTGGTATGCCGATGGTCGTTCGCACCGCAAAAGCAGTCGAAGGGATCGACAGAGTTGTTATCGCTACCGATTCCCAAGAAGTCATAAATATCGCAATGCAACATGACATAGAAGCGATACTCACTTCCACAGAACATCAAAGTGGCACAGACCGTATCTATGAAGCGGTACAAAAACTAGGGCTAGATGAAGAAGAGATTATTATCAATGTACAAGGTGATGAACCTTTCATCGAAACAGAAGTGGTACAAGCAATCTACAATCTTACGAAAGTAAATCGTGACAATGACCGTATCATGATGAACTCTTGTTATAAACGTATCTCTAACCCAGAAGCCGATGATCCCAATATCGTCAAAGTGGTTACTGATGCTAATGAGATCGCTTTATACTTCTCACGTGCAAAAATCCCCTATCCTAGAGATCACCATTTTGATGAGTATAAAGGACATTTAGGCATTTATGGTTTTACGGTTAAATCACTTCGAGCATTTTGTAGCCTCTCCCCTGCACCGCTAGAAGAGATCGAAAAACTCGAACAGCTTCGTGCCCGTTACCATGGGTATCAAGTAGCCATGGTAGCAGTCGAAACAGAGAGTTTTGGTATCGATACGGTAGAAGATTTAGAAAAAGCGATCAGACACCATAAACTTTAGTGGTCCATAGTCAGTTTTGAGTATCACTTCATTCGCTCAAGCCTGTCTGTGGTTACAGCACCGAAATTATTTACTTTAATTTTTAACCCTTCACTGCTTTCCCAAGATCCCACATCGGCATAAAAATCCCTAATGCCATCAACAATACAAGTCCCGCAATAAAAAACATTAAAATAGGTTCGATGTATGAAGAGAGATTGTCGATCAATTCTTGAAACTTCATATCAAAATACCCTGTGACTTTATCCAGCATCGAGTCCAATTGTCCTCCTGCTTCACCTGCTTTTATCATCTGCAACAACATATTTTCATAAAGCCCTGTTTGCTGTAGTGCTTCAGTCAAACTTACACCTCGACCAATGTTAACATTGACACTCAAGAGTTGCTCTTTTAAAACAGCATTATCCACCATCCCTACCGCTGTGCTTAGTGCCTCTGCCACAGGAATACCTGATTTGACCAATTCACCAAACACAAGATTATATTTATGCATCGTAGAGAGAAAAATCGCTTTATTGATGAGATAAAACTGTGGACTAATCATAAGTTTATCCATAAAATATTTTGCATCTAGATTATTTTTATATAGATATTGCACCATAAAAATACTCATCCCCAGTGTCGCAAGAATTAAAATACCATAATGACTAAATGCCCATTCAAGATTTAAAAGTATCTTTGTTGGTATGGGAAGTTCTGTTTTAAATTTTTCAAAGATATCTTTAAATTTAGGTACCACAACCATGATCAATATCGTGAAAGCAATCCCCATTGCAGCTAACGTAATTAATGGACTTCGAATGGCTTTTTTAAATTTATTCGTATTTTCTCTAATCGTTTCTAAAACGTCGGCCAGTTTATGATAGGATTCAGAAAAATTACCTGTCTTCTCACCTAAATTGGTCATCGCTACGGCAATATGTCCAAACTCTTTTGCATAAGGTTTGATAGCATCAGAGATACTATTTCCTGAATTAATATCATTGTTAATATTCATATAAATCTCTTGCAGATTTTTATTTTCTGTATTCGCAGCAACTTCGAGTAATGTATCATTGATAGGAATGCCTGCATCTGTCATCACTGCGATTTGTCGAATCGTAGAGATCTTATCATCCATAGGGACAGTTGATTTGCGTAATGACTTTGAAAACCTCTGAAAAAATTC
>JBEAQM010000065.1:0-3208 GCA_041163845.1 Pseudomonadota bacterium
GATAAAGGTTTCAACCTACATCTTCCTATCAAAGTAACTTACAATGAACTTTTAGAAAGAACCAAAAATGAAAAAAGTGCTAGAGACCTCTACACGATAGATTTCAAAGATAGCGTCATCCCTGGCGTACTTAATATTTCGAACCCAAAAATTATAAAAAATGAGCAAGGGACTTTAAGTATCTCCGCACATGTTAGTTACGATAGTAGAGATGAATGGCTTAAAATGTTAGATAAATTTCATTGGTTTGATATTCAAGGGGAGGTGATGTTTTCAGGTACTCCAGAGATCGATAAAAACGAACGTACGATTAAGTTTACTAAACTCACTTACCAATCAAATACCAATAGCAAACTTTTTGATATGTTGATCCATATAGCTGGAATTGGTCCAATACAATCTTATTTGCAAGAGATTGTTCATTTTGATTATGGTGATAAAATAGATGAGTGGATGAACAAAATTAATGATGCGCTCAAAAATGTTGCACAGGGTGATTTAATACTTGCTGGACATTTAGATACAGCAACCGTTGAAAATTTCACTATCAATGAAGATGACATCACTATCGATACCCACCTAAGTGGTAATTTAACTGCAAATGCCGAATTTTAATCAATAAGGTGCAACGATAAGCCGGGTTCTGTCTTGGGTAGTTATTTATCTAGACGCATTGTTACCAATACGTTCAAGCGAAGTATGAATGCTGATTAAACAGCGTGTGAAACTTATACCATATACTTCTTGCTGCGAACAGGGTTTACCTAGCTCTTCATGTTACCACAAAGACTGGTGAGCTCTTACCTCACCCTTTCACTATCACCACGATGTGGCTACCTACTTTCTGTTGCACTTGCCCTCAGATTACTCTGGCCATCCGTTAGATGGAGTTCTGTTTCACATGCAGCCCGGACTTTCCTCTCGTGATAAAGTATCACCAGCAACTACCTATTGCACCTTGGATGGCATTATAGCATATTAAACAGTATTGATATAGATAAAATGTTGGATAAAAAAAGAAGAGTGTAGACAGTAAATTTACTGTCTACAAAGAAAAAATACTTAGCTTGCTTTAGCCATAGCCTCTAGCGCATATTTTTTCCCTAACTCATACGCCAATTTATTTGGTGCTTGGAATTTTTCAGGTACTTTTGAAAGCATTGTTTCAACCAAAAGATCTTCATCAATCAAATTCTGATACGTATTTGCAATTGCAAGTGCAATAACCGACTGCGTAAGAACCAATTTTACTTCTTCTTTTGCGATAGTGATGATAGGAATTTCTACGATATTCCATTTTTTTCTATCTTCATCCGTTGGATGAACAAGATTTGGTTCTACAACGATCGTACCACCTTCTCTTACACCATTTTTGAATTGTTGATACGAGACATCTGCAACAGAAAGCATAAAGTCGATCTGTCCATCAATCGCATAAGGATACCAAATTTCATTGTCATCCAATTGGATATCAACCACCGTTGGTCCTCCACGTACTTGTGAAGTATAAGTCGCTGTTTTCATACCGAAACCACCTTGGTTGATTTTTGCAGAAGCAAAAATTTCACCTGCAAGAAGTACACCTTGCCCACCAACACCAGTAAATCTTAATACTTGTCTAGCCATTGTGTCTCCTTATATCTTTTTCTCAAAATCATCTTGCGTGATTTTTTTACGTTTACCTTGGTGTGCATCGATTACCATTTGATAAAGATCACAATACTCAGCAGCATTTGTATCTTGCTTTAAGATACCTGTTGGGAGGAGATTTAGTCTCTCCTCTTCACTCATACCATCCCATTTGTTCTTAGATACAGTGATGCTATCGATCCAATCAAGCGTTTCCATAGCAGAAACCATTTTGTTCTTACGTCCAAGGTTAATATGACAGTTTGTCAACGCATCAATAAAGGCAAAACCTTTATGCTCTAATGCTGCTTTGATCACTTTTTCAAGTTTTTTAGGAGCCGTAACCGTTTCTCTAGCCACAAAAGAAGCTCCTGCAGCTTCAACTAACTTACACGCATCAAATGTTGGGTCAACGTTACCAATTTTTTGGGTAACACTCCACATTCCTTGTGGTGTCGTTGGTGATGTTTGAGAGTTAGTCAAACCATAAATAAAGTTATTGATAACAATCATTGTCATATCGATGTTTCTTCTTGCACCATGTACTGTATGGTTTGTACCAATCGCGAAAGCATCACCATCACCTGTAACGATAACCACTTTTTTATCTGGGTTAGCCAATTTGATACCTGTAGCAAACGCTACAGTTCTACCGTGCGTCGTGTGTACTGTGTTAAAGTCTACATATGAAGAGAATCT
Source organism: Pseudomonadota bacterium (assembly GCA_041163845.1). Classification (GTDB taxonomy): domain Bacteria; phylum Campylobacterota; class Campylobacteria; order Campylobacterales; family Sulfurovaceae; genus Sulfurovum. The sequence goes on from JBEAQM010000065.1 coordinate 2,329, forward strand.
TCCAGAACATCCAATCCCAGAAACCACACAAATATCATCTTTGTTGTAACCCAAAGAGTCAACTGCTCTTACAAATGCTTTTAAGACGATACCGTCACCACATCCCCAACACCATAGTGTTGGCATCTTTTCCATTCTTAAATAACTATCGTAATTAAATGCCATGACTAAAATACCTCCTTAACTTTATCAATAATATCTTGTGGTGAGAAAGGACGACCATTTGTTTTTGTAAGCTTTTGAATATCACGTCTACCCATTGATCTTTGGATCTCTTCAAGGTATTGACCTTGGTTAAGCTCAATTGAAAGTACTTTATCAAATTTTTGTCCAAGTTCATTCATTCTTCTCTCTGGGCTTGGCCAAACAGTGATTGGTCTAAACATACCCGCTTTAATCCCTTCTGCTCTGAGTCTCACAACCGCCTCTTTTACTGCAAGTGAAGCTGAACCATATCCGATAAGAAGAATGTCTGCATCTTCTAGCATAAACTCTTCGTTTGATTCGATCTCATCTAAATGCTCATCTACTTTTCTGAAAAGTCTGTCGATAAGCTTTCTACATGTTTCGATCTCTTCTGTTGGGAATCCCTTTGCATCGTGGTGAAGTCCTGTAAAGTGGTATCTATACCCTTTAAACATAGGGTTGAGTACTGCCGCTTCATCTTGCTCAACACCATAAGGTCTGTAATCTTCTGGTGCACCATCAAATGATTTTCTTGGTACGATCCCAGCTTGTACTTCTTCCAAAGTTGGCAACACTGCCTTCGCATGCATCAAACCAAGTGTCGCATCAAGTAACACGAATACAGGTTGCATAAATCTATCTGCAAGGTTAAACGCTCTTACTGTTTCAGTATAACACTCAGCCAATGTACCTG
>JBEAQM010000066.1:0-6494 GCA_041163845.1 Pseudomonadota bacterium
GTTTGAGCACCATTTTCTTTGAAAGATTTTTCCAGTGTATCAAGCTGAAAAGCGACCTCTTCTTCGACGTTACCATCGACATCACCAATAAGAAGGGCTCCGGCACCTTCAGGTAGATCGACATTGAGTTTTTCCTTCAGGGCTTGGACGACAAGATCATCCATAAACTCCATCGCCACAGGATTTGCCCCTGCTGCAAGCGATTTAAACACAGCATTCATCGCATCTGTGACAGAAGGAAAGACCCCCATATAGGCTTTGGTAAATCGTGGTTTAGGAATCAGTTTGACAGTGATTTCTGTAATGACGGCAAGTGTCCCCTCGCTCGCGATCAGAATACCGGCGATGTTATACCCAGCGACATCTTTGATGGTACGTTTTCCTGCACGGATGATATCTCCATTTGGTCGCACAGCACGCAGTGCCATGACATAATCTTTGGTGATCCCATATTTGGCTGCACGCATACCACCAGCATTCTCGCTGACATTGCCACCGATAGTTGAGTACTCTTCACTGGCAGGATCTGGCGGGTAGAAAAGCCCTACTTCTTCTACCGCTTTTTGGAGGTCCATATTGATCACCCCTGGTTGCACCACAGCGACCATGTTTTCCATGTCGATCTCAAGGATTTTGTTCATATGTTTTTCCATTCCCAGCGTGATACCACCTTGCGCAGGGAGGGCACCTCCTGTAAAGCCAGAGCCAGCACCCCTTGGGGTGATGACGATTTGATGGGTATTGCAGTAGCTTAAGATGGCACTTACATCTGCTTCATCTCTAGGAAAAACGACTGCCTCAGGCTCAAAACGGGTTCTAGTCGCGTCGTAAGAGTACGCAATGAGATGTGCTTTATCGCTATAGACGTTCTCTTTGCCTACTAAGGTTTCAAAAAAAGCTAAATGTTTTTTGTCTAACATGAATCTTCCTATTTATCTATTATAATGCTTGCATTGTTTCGTAGTAGTCTCCCGTATTGCTACTACCAAACCACCATCCTGAATCCTCTTTTTTAAATCGCATATAAAAAGGAAATTGCCCTTGAGCAGGGATATTTGTCATTGTTTTTTGTCCCACGATTTTTCCTGAAATAGGGTCTAGAAGGATAGCACTGTTTTTTTGTACGATATAGATCAGTCCAATTTGATATTTTTTTGCAAATTGTGCAAGGTTTTCTCGTGTTGGTTTATTTTCACCTTCTGTAGAGAGATAAAGGGCAAACAGATCTGGATGAATCCATTTTTTCTTATCTTCTGATGTGATTTTTGCATAGGTATCTGCATCGGGTGCTAAGAGAAGTACCGTGTCATAAAGATACCCTCCTATCACTTTGTCCCCCACCGAAATTGGTGTTTTAATGGTAGGGAGTTCATCGTGATGAAGAATGTCTGTTTGGATAAGTGACACTTTGCCGTTTGATGTACCTAGATAGTTGGTAACAGCATTGACATCTTTGCCATAATTATGGACCACGACACCACTCATACCATTGACAGGAAAATAGCTCTCGAGTGTGATGGTTGATCCTTCTACAGATTTGACAGATGTCTGTATAGTGGGAGGGAAGAAGCCAGCCATAAGAGGTAAAGAGAGTAATGAAACAAAAGCTATTTTAAACATAGCGATCCTTTTTTGAATGAAATATCTGGTTTTCATTATACAAACAATATAGTAAAAGTTTATTGATTTTAGAGGTTGGATGCTCATTGAGAAATGGTTAACCTATTTAAGGTACACTCTTTATCTAAATTTAATGGGTAGGGTATCTAAAGCGTGCAGGTCTATATAAAAAAGCTTTTCGTCTTTATTTTTTTATGGAATACACTCTTTATGGCTACACTCTTTGGTGCTAAAGTGCATCTTTCTTATTGGGATAAAGGGAAGACATTCTCAGAGTATCTATCCGATAATAACATCTCTGCAGATGTATTAAAAAATATTTCAGAAGATGATTTAAAATTTCTTTCTGATATTCAAAGTGATCAACTTTTTTATGAGCTAAAAAGTAGAAAAGGGATTCTTCAGCAAGTATTGATACCCATAGGGGAAGAGATGCAAATACGTCTAGCCAGAGTACGTCAAGACGGAAGTTATCTATTTGATATTATCCCTATTGACTATAAAGAGGAAGAGTATGGGGCTACGATAACCATAGAAAATAACCTCCATACCGATATCGTCAATACCCTGCATCATCCTGCATTGGCAGACAAGGTGGGACAGCTTATTAAGGGGGCAGTCAATGCTCGAAAATTCCAAAAAGGGGATCAAGTTTTTTTCCTCTATAAGCAAAGAACACGTATGGGGCAACCCTATGGTATTCCATTTATCCCTATAGCGATGTACCAATCTGGCAAGAAAGAAACATTTATTTATTCAGATGAAGAGGGGTATGGATATACCACCAATAAAAAGCTCGAAGCCTATACGATTACAGGGAAGAAAAAAGTCACTTATACACGTCTAGTCCCTACAAAAGGGGGAACGGGAGGATCGATTTTTGGGATGCCTGTACGGCATGTTCGTTTGACCTCTTCTTTTTCTCATAGAAGATGGCACCCTATCATCAAGCGCTATAGACCCCATTATGGTACTGATTTTGGTGGCAAAAGAGGTACACCGCTCTTAGCTGTTGCTGATGGTGTGGTGAGTTTTGCCGGTCGGATGACTGGTTATGGGAATGTAGTGAAGATTAAACACCCTGGAGGGTATGAATCTCTTTATGCACACCAAAGTCGTATCCACGCAAGAAATGGACAGCGAGTGAAAAAAGGGGATATTATAGGTTATTTAGGAAACACAGGTATGAGTACAGGACCCCATTTGCATTTTGGTATGATGAAATATGGCAAATGGATCGATCCGATGAGTGTGTTGCGTAAAACCTCTTTGACTGCCGGAGTATTGAAGAAATTTTCTGAGTATCGCAATGTGACAACGACCAAATACAAAGAAGTAGAGATCAAAAATGCAGATGAGAATCAAGCAAAACTCTTAGCCTACATTGCATCCCCTTCATCATTATTTACCTGGGAAGAATATGTCGATACAGGGGTGCAAATGGTCGAAAAAGATGGTCTGTATGAGAAGCTCTAATCCTCAGATTAAAGCATTCAAACTTGAACCGTTAATCAAACCTCAATTTATCCATACAGCTTTTGCAACCTATCAACAAAATGGGATCCCAAAAACATGGGAGATTGTGGAGGCACACGATAGTGTCGCCATCCTTATTTACAACAAAGATAAAAATGCTTTTGTTCTCGTAAAACAGTTCCGTCCAGCGGTTTATTTGAATAACCAACAAGGGATGACGATCGAGTTATGTGCAGGGATTGTCGATAAGGAACTTTCATTGGTTGAGATAGCCAAAGAAGAGATAGATGAAGAGTGTGGATATCATGTATCTCTAGAAGATATTCAGAGGGTTACCTCGTTTCATACTTCGGTGGGGTTTGCTGGGAGTAAGCAGACGCTTTATTATGTAGAAGTAAACGATGCAATGAAAGTGCATCAAGGGGGAGGGGTAGACCAAGAACAAATAGAAGTGGTTTATCTGTCTGTGAAAGAAGCAAAAAAATTAATGTATGATGAAACGATAGCGAAAACACCAGGATTGATGTTCGCTTTTATGTGGTGGTTGGAGACCAAAAATCTTACACCGCTGTCGTAGCGTAGTAGGTGCTTCCATCGGTGAAGGTATTAACCGTTAGCTTAGAAAATTTTTCCAAATAATCCCAAAATTGATCCTTAAGCGCTTGGTCGATGGGTGTGGCTCTAAGGGCTGTTTCCATACATCCTAGCCACTCAAAACGTGATTTGTCATAGATAGAAAATTGGTCATGGATGCGTAACATATATTCATTGAGGTCACTGCCACTTGCAGCTTCATCGTAGACTTTCGGACCCCCACAAAGTTCGATGAAAAAGTTGGCATTTTTCTCTTTGACTTTAGCAAACTCTTCTTCATCTTGTGGGAAAAAATTGGCGATACCACTTTCATAGATTTCATCATAAAACCGGTACATCAAATCTTTCATCCCCTCATATCCAAGGGCATCATAAAAGGCTTTAGGAGGGAGCTTCCACGCTACGGGAGCCCCTTTTTCTACAGGATCTACTTCATACATTGCGACTCTATTTGATTAATTTTTGGAGCATTGTATCAAACTAACATAAAAACTGTTAATCACAATAACGATGAAGTAATGGCTCATAAGACTCGATACGTCTGTCTCTCAAAAATGGCCAAATGTCTCTTACCTCTTTGGTTCGCGTATGTTCGATATCGGCATAGAGTATCATCTCACTTGCTTCATCCGCATGAGCGATCAGCTCACCTTGTGCACCACATACAAACGAATTTCCCCAAAAACGGGTCCCTGGCAACACACCACTGCTGTCTTGTTCGAAACCGACGCGGTTGCAGCTGAGTACAGGGATTGCATTGGCTACAGCATGGGCACGTTGGATCGTGATCCAGCTGTCAAGTTGGCGTTTTTTTTCAGCTTCGTTGTCTTGTTCGAACCATCCTATGGCAGTAGGGTATATGAGGAGCTCTGCCCCTTTGAGTGTCATGATACGTGCCGCTTCTGGGTACCATTGGTCCCAGCAGATCAGTACACCGAGTTTACCTACAGAGGTTTGAATGGGTTCAAACCCTAAATCTCCAGGGGTAAAATAAAATTTTTCATAAAACCCAGGATCATCAGGGATATGCATTTTACGGTATTTGCCTGCTACGCTCCCATCTTTTTCAAACACCACAGCGGTATTGTGGTAGAGTCCTGCTGTACGTTTTTCAAACAATGAAGTGACCAAAACGACATTATTTTCTTTGGCGACCTTTCCCCAAAAGCGCACATCCTCTTCAAAGCTATGGGCATATTCAAAAAATGCCGTATCTTCAGATTGGCAAAAGTATTCTGTTTGATGCAATTCTTGCAGCACTACGAGCTGGGCACCTTGTGATGCCGATGTTTTGATCTGATCGATCGTGACAGCGAGTGTTTTTTCTTTGGTTTTGTGGTAGGCTTGTTGGATGAGCGCGACTTTCATACTATACTCCTTTAGTAAGCGACTTGCATCGTAGAGCAGTGGAGGCTACCACCCTCTTCGATGAGTTTGAGACAATTGACTGGGATGATCTCTCTTTGCGGGCATGTCTCCTTGAATATCTGTTCGACGATTTTATCATTTGGATCCTCATAAGTAGGATAGATGATTGCATGATTGGTGATGAGGAAATTGGCATAGGTTGCAGGAAGTCTCTCACCCTCTTCATTGTATTTTGGTTCGCACATAGGCAGAGGGACTAGTGTATAAGGTTTCCCCTCTATATCTCGAAATGTTCTCAACTGTGCTTCCATCTTGGACAATGCCTCATAGTGGATATCTTCTTTGTCTTCACATTTGACATACATAATGGTCGTTTCATTCACAAATCGTGCTAGGGTATCGATGTGGCTATCGGTGTCATCGCCGGCTAAAAACCCATGGTCAAGCCATAAGATTTGTTGGGCACCTAATGTTTCGGTAAGCTTTTTTTCTATCTCTTGTTTGCTCAGACCACCGTTTCTGTTTGGGTTACATAGACAGGTTGAGGTGGTAAGGATCGTCCCATTGCCATCACTCTCTATAGATCCTCCCTCTAAAACAAAATCGATCGTTTGAAGTGGTGTGGTCCCTAGATACCCTTTGGCATGCAATATGGTGTTGACACTGTTGTCAAGCGAAGCGTCAAATTTACCACCCCATCCATCGAAGGTAAAATCAAGCAGTTTCGTCTCGCCATCTTCTTTGATAGAGATATACCCATAGTCTCGTATCCAGGTGTCGTTGGTAGGGATCTCTATGAAAGTCATGTTGTGTGTAGAGCAGAACATATTGGAGATTTTTTCTTTATCGTTGCAGATGATATACACCGCTTGATTGTAAGCGATGGCTTGTGCGATCCGTATAAAAGGAGAAAGACTTTTTTCGAGTGATTCTGGGTGATCGGCATCATACCAATCGGTGTTTTCATGAGGAAATGAGAGTAGTACGCTACGTTGTTTTTCCCATTCGGCTGGCATGGTTCTCATCTTATCCCTTTTAGTGTATAATTTGCGTATGGCATTTATCAAAATCAATAAACACAATTTTTATCATAATCTTAGCCAAATTGCACTAAAAACCGGCTCTATCGATAAGATCGCGATCGTTCTTAAAGACAATGCTTACGGGCATGGGTTGGAGCTTATGGGGCAACTCGCATCAGCATTTGGGATCAAACATGCGGTAGTACGTAAAAGGACAGAAGCCGATCGCATTCGACCCTTTTTCCAAACGATCTTGGTCTTGGGAGATACCATCGTGCAAGATGCCAAATATAGCTTTGCACTCAATACTTTAGCAGATATTTCTCATGCTCAAAAAGGGGCAAAAGTAGAATTGAAAGTAGATACCGGGATGCACCGTAACGGGATCGCTTTGGATGAGGTGGATGAAGCGTT
>JBEAQM010000067.1:0-12379 GCA_041163845.1 Pseudomonadota bacterium
AAAATGGATCATAAAAACTCCGTTTTTTAATTTGATACTTAATTAGCAAAGTAATCCTGCACCATCCATAGGGGTGCTTCTATCAGCAGCATAAATGCGTTTGCCATTTTTGACATCATACTTCCATATAGGTGCGTTGGCTTTAAAATCTTCCACAAATAAATCAATAAGCTCTAATGCCACACGTCGCTTAGGTGAAAAAACCGCCGACACATAGGAAGAGGTATGGACCGGCACATCGCCTATAGCGTGTGCCATTTTGACCACAGCCCCTAACGCTTTGGCTTTCATTTGCCATCGTTCAAACCAACTTTTTAATACAGGCTCATAAATATCAAAACTCAATGCTTCGATACCATCCTCAGCACGTATTGTCCCAATGAATGGGATATAAGCACCATAATTAGAATTTGCTTCTTGATCTAACCAACGTGCAAATATCTCTTTGACATCTAATGGTCCATTGTGTAATTCCATACTTTCACTCTCTTCTAAAGTTTCTTCCGGTGAGAATATGCTTTTGGCATATACGCTTATCTACTCATTGCTAAAAAATAAAAATTGTTACTTTTTAAACCAATTCACCCACCACAAACAGGAGGCAATATAGAAATTTTATCACCCTCCTTCAGTACCATATTTAAATCATTTACCATCATATCATTGACTGCTACAGCGCATTTTTCTAACCAATCACTCAATGCATCATCTTGCTTGAGCACAGAGGAAACCTCGGCTAAAGTTTTCGCTTCGATCTCTATAGGTGCTTTACCGATAGGTCCTAAAAATTCTACTTTTATCATAAAAAATTCCTCCTTGTTCATGCTTCTTTACTAGAGAGAATAAGGTGCTGCATAAAGACACGATTATAAATCTACTTTGGTATAATTACGCTTAAGTTCGCCTCTATGCAGAGGCAAGAGTGGAGGTAAAAAGGTGCTATTTGGGTCGATTAACTACCTTAATCTTTTACCTTTCCAACTCTTTTTAAAACGCCATCTTCCTTCCAATGCTTCAAAAATGAGCTTTCGGTATAAACGTGCTGTTCCTTCTAAAATCAACCAAGATTTTCGAAGAAAAAAAGTCCATGCCGCTTTTGTCTCTTCGGTTGTTTCTAAAAAAAATCGTTGTACCGACCTAGGGATCATAGCAGAAAAAAAAGTCTACAGTGTTTTACTTTTAGAAGGAGAAAATGCGACCGATCCAGCTTCAGAAACATCTAATGCACTAGCGCGTATTTTGAACTTACAAGGGAAAGTGATCATTGGAGATGCCGCACTCAAACATTATTTGACCCACCAAGAGGGTCTTGATCTGGCTGAGGCATGGTATGAAAAAACCAAACTACCTTTTGTGTTTGCACGTCTTTGCTACAACAATCACATACAAGCGATACAAAAACTCGCCCATAGATTCGCAAAAAGCAAAATACAAATCCCACAATATATTCTTAAACAAGAGGCACGAAAAAGAGCGATCACACCAAAAGAGCTTCTATGGTATCTGGAGCATATCAAATATAAAATGGATCACCGATCGAAAAGAGCATTGAAACGTTTTTTAAAAGCAACACAAACAATAAAATAACGTTTTACTACGCTATGCTTTGAATCGCATTATTTATACGCGCCACTGTCTCTTCCACGCCTAAAATAGCCATAATTTCATCGAGTCCAGAACCTGTCATCGCACCTAAAAGACTAACACGAAGTGGCATCCCTATCTTTCCAAAACCGATCTCTTTGTCTTCAACAAACTTTTCTAGTACTGCATGATATTCGCAAGGAAGATGCAACGTTTTATCCCAGTTTTTCAAAAAATCTGCAAATGCGCGCAGTGTCTCTTTTGCATCACCTTTGAATGCTTTTTGAGCAGATTTTTCATCATATTCGTTTGGTGCATGTAAAATAGATTTGATCTGCTCTGAAAGCTCAACGAGCGTCTTACCTCTCTCTTTGGTTGCATCAAGTAAGAGCTCTAGCTTATCATGTCCATGGATATCAACACCAAAATCTTTCAAAAGGATCGCCAATGCATCATTCGATTTATTTTTGATATAGTGTGCATTAAGCCATAAAAGTTTATCAAGGTTATAACTCGAAGCACTTTTGTTAATATTTTTTGGATCAAATAAGGCTATCATCTCATCAAGGCTAAATATCTCCTGATCCCCATGACTCCATCCCAACCGTACCAAAAAGTTTAACAACGCCTCAGGGAGAAATCCCATCGCTTTATACTCCATAACATCCGTTGCACCATCTCTTTTAGAAAGCTTTTTACCCTCTTCATTATTGATCATTGCGACATGATTAAAGCGAGGGATAGGAAACCCAAGTGCTTGATATACTACAATCTGTTTAGGGGTATTATAAAGATGGTCATCTCCACGGATCACATCAGAAACACCCATAAGTGCATCATCAATCGCCACCACAAAATTATACGTTGGACTACCATCTGCTCTAGCGATGACAAAATCATCCACCTCAGTCGCAGCAATATTCATCGCACCCTTTACACCATCGACAAATGAAATTATCCCTTCTTGGGGTGCCTTGATACGGATCACAGGCTCAACCCCTGCAGGAGGTATTCCTGTAAAATCACGATATCTTCCATCATATCGTGTGCGCTCTTTGCGCGCCATCTGTCCTTCTCGGAGTGCTTCAAGCTCTTCTTTGCTCATATAGCACCGATACGCTTTCCCTTCGGTAAGGAGTTGATCGATATATTTTTTATACAGATCGAATCGTCTAGACTGATATACTACTTCCCCATCATGGCTCAACCCTACCCACTCAAACGCTTTTAAGATCGCTTCAGTTGCCTCTTCTGAATTACGTGCCATATCGGTATCTTCGATACGAAGCAAAAATTTCCCTTTATGATGCTCCGCTGTGAGCCAAGAGAAGAGTGCTGTTCTCAGTCCACCGACATGAAGATATCCTGTAGGAGAGGGTGCAAAACGTGTAACTACCATACCAATGCCTTAAATTTGGAAAATAAAATTGCATTGTAACGAAAATGTGGTTAAAAGGGACAGAAGAAGCGAGAGAAAGGGCTCAACCCTTTCTCTCATATGAGGTAATTCAAAATTACTTTTGACTCTCTTTAATCTTGTTGGCAAGACTCGGACCTACCCCTTTGACCCTTTGTAAATCTTCGAAAGATTTAAATGGTTCTTTGGTTCTCTCTTCCATAATCGCTTCTGCTTTTGATGCTCCTACACCCTTGATAGCCATCAGCTCCTCTTTAGATGCACCGTTTAACTCCTCCAAACTCATACCAAACACCACCGTAGTTGCAACGGCTACAAATCCTGTTACTATCTTACGAAACATGATCCATCCTTTTTTTTAAAATATGAGATAACCTAAAGTCACTCACAGACATTTTAACTAGCCGGTGTCGGATTTGTGTTGTGTCTTTGTCATATCTATGTAATATTCAAAATGAGATTCAAATGAGCCAATGGGTTGCTAAACTCATATTAGATTTACACGATTATGTTATAATTTTCGTAATCTAATACAAATGGGACTCTTTATGAAAAAACTTCTCCTTTTAGCTGCAACCTTATACTCATTCTCTCAAGCCACAATGGTAGATGCAATCGCTCTTATAGTCGAGGGGGAAGCTGTCACAACGGCTGAGATTAATGCAGTACAAAGACAAATGGGGATCTCCAAAAAAGAAGCTACCGACCTTCTCATTCAAGACCGTTTGCAAAAAGTAGCCATGAACGATATTGCTATTGATGAAAATGACGTCGATATGAAAATTGCCAATATTGCAGCGCAAAACAATCTGACTGTTTCTAAAATGCAACAAATTCTCAAAGAGCAAGGGAGCTCTTGGAGCAGCTACCGTTCAACGATTAAAGATGCTATGAAAAAAGAGAAGTTTTATCAAGAAAAGGTGGTTGCATCCCTCCCAACGCCAAACGAAGAAGAACTCAAACTCTTTTATGCAAACCATAAAAATGTATTTGTCATCCCTGCAACCGTGACAATGATAGAATACTGCGCTGCTTCAGAAACGAGTATCAAAAATTTTCTTGCAACAAAAAACACTCAAGGGATACACACCCAGAAGGTGACCAAAGAAACCAAAGACCTTAATAGTGGTTTGCTTAGTAGCATTCTGCAAACACAAGATGGCTCTTTTACGAGACCTCTAAATGCAGGGGACCGCTACATCACCTACAAAATTCTTTCTAAAAATGGAACCAGTGCTATGCCGTTTGAAGCTGCGCAAGGTGCCGTAGAAGCGCAATGGAGACAACAGCAACAAACCAAAGCCCTCAAAGACTATTTTGAAAAAATGAAAACGAGTGCCGATATCCAACGGTTAAGATAAGAGCAAACAATGGCAGATACGTCAACTAAATGGGATGAGCGGTATTTTAAACTCGCTAAAGAAGTTGCGGCTTGGAGTAAAGACCCTTCTCGAAAAATTGGTGCGGTGATTGTAGGACATAAAGGGCAAATCATCTCGCAAGGCTACAATGGATTTCCAAGAGGCATCATGGACCATCCCCATCGCTATGAAGACAAAGAGACCAAGTACAAATATGTCGTTCATGCGGAGATGAATGCCATTTACAATGCGATCTATAATGGTGCTTCAACCGAAGGGGCTACCCTTTACGTCACAGGATTACCCGTATGCAACGAGTGTGCCAAAGCAGTTATTCAAGTAGGCATCAAAAAAGTAGTGTATGATACCGAAGCCTCCTCTAGCTGGAATGACTCAACCGAGCTAGGGATAGAGATGATGCGCGAAGCAGGTCTTGAAATAGAATACAAACCATCAAAAATCCATTAATCCAATATATGCTTCTCTATCCATTTACATAACAAGTAAATGGCAAAAATATGTTGCTTCAATACACCTTGTTCCCCTTTCTTTAGATACTCTTTTAGTACCTCCTCGTGAAACAGCCCCATCTTTTCTTGCACGCGATCGATGACCTTTAATTCATCGCTCCCATAAAGCCACTCTATATAAGGATAGTTAAACCCTTTTTTCTTTCGATGAACAATCTCTTTGGGCAAATACGTTTGAGCTACTTTTTTGACCAGAGATTTTGAAGTTTTTCCCATACGAATCTTGGGATCAGAGCTAAATGCTACTGCCACTACCTCTTTATCCAAAAAAGGGCTTCGTGCTTCAATCCCATGTGCCATACTCATCCGGTCTAACTTGCGAAGGAAAAGATCCCCTAAAGTGATCTTGATATCTAAAAAACTATACCAATCTATCGGTGAAGTACGTTGGCTTTTTTCAAACATCGCTACATACTCTTGTAATGCTTGGGTAGAATGGTTATCTTTCACATTCATTCGCAAAAGACGATTTTGTTGCAAATCAGTAAAGAGTTCTGCTGTAGAGCGAAATAATAGTGTACTTTCAAATACACGTTTATACCACTCCCACTCTTTATGCATCGAAAAATTCGATTTCAAGTAGCGTTGCATCCACCCTTTAAATTCAAACGACTTAAGCGATTCTAATGCATACAACTCTTTATACGTACGGTATCCCATAAAAAGCTCATCACTCCCATCTCCCGTTAGGACGACTTTGAACCCTTCCTTTTTTAGTTGGCGCATCAAAAAATAAAGCGGGATCATAGCTGGGTCTGCAATGGGTTCATCCAAGCCATTTATCACCTCATCAACCGTTTGAAAAAAATCTTCTTTGCTTAAAATAACCTCATGGTGTCTTGAGCCTATGTGCGAAGCGACTCTTTGCGCAAATGCACGCTCATCATACTTCTCGTAGCCTTCATATCCCAAGCAAAACGTATCAATCTTTTCGTGTTCGCAGACCATCGCAGCAACCAAAGAAGAATCAACCCCTCCAGAAAGCAAACAAGCAAAGGGAACTTCTCTAGGTGTACGTAACGCCACTGAATTTAAAAGTGCGTTTTGAAGCAATACAAGTGCCTCATCTTCAGAATAAATTGTCACCGGTTTGTTTAGCATACACCAATGCATTGCTCGAGAGAGACTTTTATCTCTTAGCGAAAAACAAACTATTTCACCCGCACATACCTGAAAGATATGTTTATCAAAAGTCTTTGGAGATAGTATGGTTTGAAATGAAAAATAAGTTGGTATATCCTCCTTTTGAAAAACCCATGGCAATAAAGTATGGATTGCTTTCATTTCACTCGAAAAGATAAAACGTTGCTCATCATATGTAAAATAAAGCGGTTTTTTTCCAAACGGATCACGAAAAAGTTTCACTGTATGCGCTTCTATAATAGCAATCGCGAACATCCCACGAAGATGTGAAACAAATCCATCTCCCCAATGTTGATACGCAGCATGCAACAATGCCACTTCACTCGTAAAAAAAAGATTTAACTCTTCTGCGAGTGTTTGATAATTATAAATCTCTCCATTGAACAAAATCGTACAATTGTTTTTTGCATAATGAGAAGAGATATCTTGATCTGTAGCTGTAATACGGAGGCGATAGAGACCTAAAAATGCATCTGTATTTTCAAACACCATCTCATCATCTGCCCCTCTATGGGATAAAAGCGTGAAGGCTTCATAGGCTTTTTGTCTCTCATGCTTCCCTATAATCCCAAAAATTGCACACATCCATCTCACCCTTTATTTGGAAACTTATTGTTTGGCACATTATACTTAAAAACAAAATGGCATTGCTCACTTTGCATTTCTAATTCCTAATGAAGTTGTGTTACAATGCCACAAATTATCTCTGTAAATAAAGTAACTATAGTATGAAAAATCTGATTATCGTCGAATCTCCTGCGAAAGCAAGGACCATTACCAACTTTTTAACAAAAGAGTACAAAGTTATCGCCTCAAAAGGGCATATCCGAGACCTCCCTGAAAATACATTTGGTATCACGATCGATGACAACACAGGAGATCTTATACCCAAATACTCGATCCCCAGAGATGCAAATCCCACAGTCAAAGAGCTCAAAAAACTAGCCAAAGAAGCTGAAACGGTCTTTATCGCAACCGATGAGGACCGTGAAGGAGAAGCGATCGGGTATCACATCGCTATGGCAATCGATAAAGAGCCTTCAGAGCTTCCTCGTATCGTCTTTCACGAGATCACAAAAAGTGCAATAGAACATGCTTTAGAAACACCCCGCAAAATTGATATGAACTCTGTAGATGCGCAGCAAACACGGAGATTGCTCGATCGCATCGTAGGATACAAACTTTCCCCGCTTCTTGGGAGTAAAATTCAAAAAGGGCTAAGCGCAGGAAGGGTACAAAGCTCTACCCTTAAATTGATCGTCGATAAAGAGCGTGAGATTAAGGCATTTGTCCCTGAAGAATTTTGGACAATCAACGCATTATTTGAAAAAGATATCGAGTCGTCTATTTATGATTATAGTGGACTAAAAATCGATAAACTTACGATCAAAACAGAGTCCGATGCGAATGAAATCGTTAGCGCCGCAAAGAGCGAATCTTTTGTGGTGGAATCACTTGAAAAAACGACAAGGAAAACCAAAACACCTCCACCATTTATGACCTCTACACTTCAACAAACTGCTTCAACCCAACTTGGTTTTTCGCCCAAAAAAACAATGATGGTAGCACAAAAACTTTACGAGGGAGTAAAGACAAATCAAGGGGTGATGGGAGTCATCACTTACATGAGAACAGACTCATTAAATTTAGCCAAAGAAGCGATCTTTAGTGCACGAGAATACATCGATGCAACATTTGGTAAAAAGTATCTCCCCGCTAAAGCAAAAAACTATGCCACTAAATCTAAAGGGGCACAAGAAGCACACGAAGCAATACGCCCCACGATGGTCACTTTCGATCCCAAACTCGCTGCTAGCTATCTGTCTGGAGATGAACTAAAGCTCTATAAATTGATCTATAACCGTTTTTTAGCCTGCCAAATGACCGAGGCAGAGCTTGAATCCCAAACATTACTCTTCAAAGGGGATAAATGTACCTTTAAGGCAAGTGGGAAAAAGCTTCTTTTTGATGGATTTTATAGAGTCACTGGGTATACAGAAAAAGATAAGCTCTTGCCTGAATTGGCTACTGGGCAGTCAGTGACAATGGACAAAATTACCCAAGAGCAACATTTCACCGAACCCCCTGCGCGCTACAACGAAGCAAGCCTTATCAAAAAGCTCGAATCACTCGGGATCGGGCGTCCAAGTACCTATGCGCCAACAGTTACCATACTCCAATCACGCAAATACATAGAGATCGAATCAAAACGTATTCACCCTACAGAAGTGGCATTTTCTGTCACTGAAATGCTAGAAGAACACTTTCCAGAGATCGTCGACAGCGGATTTACCTCAAACATGGAAGAGACCCTTGATGAGATAGCTGAAGGGAATACGCAATGGCAACCGACCCTCAAAGCATTTTATACCCCTTTTATCCAAAAGGTTGAAGAGGGTAAAACAAAGATTAAAAGCTTGAAAGTCGCTATCCCAACAGGAGAAAACTGCCCTAAATGTGACTCCCCACTACTTTTACGAAAAGGGCGATATGGTGAATTCATTGCCTGTAGCAATTTTCCAAAATGCAAATACACAAAAAATCTTGATGGTACAGAGATAGAACAACCCGAAGAGACTGATGAGAAGTGTGACAAATGTGGTGCACCGATGGTGATCAAAAACTCAAAACGGGGGAAATTTCTTGCCTGTTCGGCTTACCCAAAATGCAAAAATGCAAAATCACTTGAGAAACCAAAAGAACTTGATGTCCCATGCCCAGAATGTGGAAGTAAACTTCAAGAAAGAGAAGGGCGCAGAGGAAAATTTTTCGGATGTACAAATTATCCAAAATGCAAATTTATCGCCAACTTTGAGCCAGTGAACCAAAAATGTCCAGAATGCAGCTATACCATGGGGATCAAAACACTCAAAAGTGGTGATGTCTATGAGTGCTTTAAATGCAAACACAAAGAAAAGGTAAAATAAATCCCTATGAAACCTATCTTTTTATGTGCTATCAACAATATTTTAAGTGGTACGTGTCAAGAGGATTGTAAATTCTGTACCCAAAGTGTTCGATATCATGCCGATATTGAGCGATATAACTATAAAAAAATAGACCAAATCGTAGCTGAAGCCAAAATTGCCAAATCAAATGGCGCATTAGGGTATTGCCTTGTGACCGCAGGGAAAGGACTAGATGATAAAAAAGTCGATTTCGTTGCACGGGCAGCACAAGCAATCAAAGCAGAAATAGACGGGCTAAACCTCATCGCTTGTAATGGTACCGCCACCAAAGAGCAACTTGCTTACCTCAAACAGCATGGGATTGATAGCTATAATCACAACCTTGAAACTTCCGAGCGTTATTATGCTGAAATTTGCCAAACGCATCCATGGAGTGAGCGTTATGAAACATGCCAAAATGTGAAGTCTGTTGGATTAGCACTTTGTTCTGGAGGCATTTTCGGAATGGGAGAAAACACAGAAGATAGAGAGTCCTTACTACAATCGATCGTCTCTCTCAATCCAGACTCAGCACCACTTAATTTTTACCATCCTAACCCTGCGCTACCTATAAAAACACGTAACATAGAACTTAATGAAGCCCTTAATATCATTCAAAAAGCACGGCATCTCCTAGGAGAACAAAAGCTTTTAATGGTAGCTGGGGGACGGGAGCTTCTCTTTGCTGGAGAAGAGAAAAAAATGTTTGAAGCAGGCGCAAATGCGATCGTGATAGGAAATTATTTGACAACACCGGGCGCTTTAGCCGACAAAGATAAAGAGATGCTCAACCAATTAGGCTACGAGGTCGCTACGAGCTGTGATTCACACTAATATTTTATTGATTCTTACACTCTCTGTACTCATTTGGGGGAGCCCTTTTGTTGCGAAATTTTTACGTTTGCCAATTCCTCCCGTGGAAATTATTCTAGGCTCTGTCACTGCTTTTTTTGGATTTATAGCACCCAATTCTTACTTTGATCTTGTCGCTGAAGTAGGCTTTTTATATTTAATGTTTTTAGCGGGTATGGAAGTAGATCTTAAACAAATCACCAAAAGCCCACCGATTGTCATCAGACAATCAGTGCTTTTCCTTCTCATCATGGTTTTCTTTGCGATTTTTTTTGGGTCTATTTTTGAGCTCAATACTATTGTGATTATCTCCATGCCCCTCATATCAATAGGGCTACTTGCCTCCTTATCTAAAGTATACGGAAAGGAAGAATCCTGGCTTCGTCTTGCCTTTATTGTTGGGGTTTTAGGGGAAATTTTTAGTATCGCTGCACTCACTGTTTTTGATGCCGCCATTATGACTGGCTTTGGTATCGATCTTATTTTAAAGTTGGGATATTTACTCTTTTTTATTGTCGTAATTTATATGCTTTACAAAACATTAAATCTCCTTTTTTGGTGGTACCCAGAATTTAAAAAAACCCTTGTACCAAAAATTGATACATCCGCACAAGACATCCGCCTCTCTATGGCACTTTTTTTTATCTTGATTGCGGTGATGTTAACACTTGATTTGGAACTTGCTTTAGGTGCTTTTATTGCTGGTATGGCGATCTCTGCATTTTTCCACCATGAGAAAGAGCTTGAAAACAAAATGTCAAATCTTGGCTTTGGATTTTTGGTACCACTCTTTTTTATCCATGTAGGAAGCTCATTCGACATTCATGCGCTCATGATCAAAGGGGTTATTCCGGGGGCATTACTGATCACATTACTTATGATCACGTCCAGACTACTAGCAGCAATAGCCCTTAAAAAAATTAGTGGCGTAAAAGAGGCTCTACTCATAGGATTTTCGCTTTCAATGCCTCTGACGCTACTTGTCGCTGTCGCAACGATCGGTTACGATACACAACTACTCGATCAATTAACCTATTATCAACTCATCTTGGCGAGTCTTTTTGAGATTTTGATCTCTATGACTATTATTAAAATTTTGCAAACCAAAAAAGTAGCAACGCTTTAAGTTTCGTCCCCTTGTGGCTCTAACTGCTTAAGCTCAAAATACTCTTTTTGGAGTTGTTGATTTTTCTCTTTGATTCTTTTTTCTTGCAGGATTAAATCATTTTTTTTCTGTTTTAATTGCGTTAAAACCGTTACTGAATTCTCCCCATAGATCAATACACCGACATAAATACCAAACAAAAGAATACCAAACACCGCCAAAACCAATGTCTTAAAGGATAAGCCGGCGATACTCTCTGATTTGTATGTTTTTTTCAAATGAGACATCTTTTACTTTGAAAAAATCGATGCCCCTAAATACTCAAATTGCCCAAGCTCGGCTTCGATCTGCAGCAATCTATTGTATTTTGCAATTCTATCACTTCTTGCGGTAGATCCTGTTTTGATCTCACCAGTATTAAGTGCGACAGCAAAATCAGCAATAAACGTATCTTCACTCTCACCAGAACGGTGAGACATCACGCAGGTATACCCACTTCTTTGTGCCAAACGTACTGTTTGCATCGTTTCAGAAACTGTTCCTATTTGGTTTGGCTTGATCAAGATAGAATTTCCAATCCCCTTTTCAATCCCCTCTGCCAAAATAGACACATTCGTCACAAAAAGATCATCTCCTACAAGTTGCACTTTATCACCAAGTACTTGAGTAAGTTCAGCCCATCCTGCCCAGTCATCTTCACTCAATCCATCTTCTATAGAAACGATAGGATATTTCGCACACATATCAGCATAATACGCTGTCATCTCTGAACTCGTCAACGATCTATTTTCAGATTTTAATTCATACAATCCTTTCTCATTGATCAATTCACTCGCTGCCACATCAAGTGCAATAGCGATCTGTTCCCCTGGCTTATACCCCGCCTTTTCAATGGCTTGCATAATGACTTGAATTGGTTCTTCATTGCTTTTAAGATTTGGCGCAAATCCACCTTCATCTCCAACCGCTGTACTTTCTCCCATACCATCGATAATTTTTTTCAAATGGTGGTAAACCTCTGCACTTGCTCTAAGCCCTTCTGAAAATCTATCAAATCCTACTGGCATAATCATATACTCTTGAAAATCAACAGAGTTATTTGCATGCTCACCACCATTGATAATATTTAACATAGGCACAGGCATCACTACCGCATTCGCCCCACCAAGATAACGATAAAGTGGCATACCCATACTTTTTGCAGCAGCGCGTGCAACTGCCATAGAAACACCTAGCACAGCATTAGCGCCTAGGTTACCATAATTATGTGTTCCGTCAATCTCTTTCATAACCAAATCAATCTCAGCCTGATTAAAAGGACTAAGCCCAACCAATGCATCATTGATAGGACCATTGACGTTTTCACATGCTTGCAATACCCCTTTGCCCATATAACGATCTCCACCATCGCGTAACTCAAGTGCTTCGCGCTTACCTGT
>JBEAQM010000068.1:0-4123 GCA_041163845.1 Pseudomonadota bacterium
GTGATCGGTGAAGTGACCGGAAAACATTTGCCTTCACATGTATCCTATAAAGTGTCAGACGACCAAACGATCGACGGTTGTATCGAAAAAGCCAAAAAAATTTTACTCGCTTCTAACCCCAAATAAGATATAATAAATCCAACCTAGGTGATGCGACGACTGTAATTGGGGTCCAACATTCATCTTAGCGGGATATGTAGTTTTTTGGTGTGTGGAAGTTTTCGTTTGAGTCCGACTATGTCGACGAGAAATCATCCCCTAAAAAGAGACTCTCTCCTGCACTGTTGGCGCTTATAGGGCCGACTTAAGCAGAACGGTCACCCGGGGCTTTATGGTATGTGTATCTAGAAGGCTTTATAAAACGATGAACTATATCTTTTTATAAATCCTTTGTGTGCAGATAGAATAAAGAGCGTTATTTTTAAATTTTTGGAGAGCGTAATATGGATGTATTGATTGTAGGATCAGGTGGTAGAGAATATTCGATTGCCTTAGCATTGGGAAAAGATGCAAATGTAGGAAAAATTTATTTTGCGCCAGGCAATGGGGCTACTGACAGTTTAGGCACCAATCTTGATATCACCGATTTTAATCTATTGGCTGATTTTGTTGAGCAACATAATATAGGATTAACGATTGTAGGACCAGAAGCTCCTTTGGTGGAAGGGATTGTAGATATTTTTAAAGGGCGAAATTTAACCATTTTTGGACCTACGGCAAAAGCGGCGCAACTTGAAGGTTCGAAGATTTTTATGAAAAACTTCTTAGCGCGTCACAATGTCCCTACGGCTAAATATATTGAAACAGATAATCTCCAAAAAGCGTATGAATTTATCATGACTTTAGATGCCCCTATCGTTGTTAAAGCAGATGGACTTTGTGGTGGTAAAGGGGTGATTATCGCACAAAGCCATGATGAAGCAAAAAAAGCAGCTGGAGAGATGCTTTCTGGAAATGCATTTGGTGATGCGGGGACGAGTATCGTTGTAGAAGAGTTCTTGGATGGGTATGAGCTTTCAGTGTTTGCGATTTGTGACGGGAAAGATTATGTGGTACTTCCTGCAGCACAAGATCATAAACGCCTTTTAAATAATGACCAAGGTCCAAATACTGGTGGTATGGGAGCGTATGCGCCAACTCCTTTGGTGAATGAAGAGATTTATCGAAAGCTTAATGAAAGGGTTATCGAACCGACACTCAAAGGGATGGAAGCGGAAGGAAACCCATTTACAGGTGTTCTTTTTATCGGTGTGATGGTAGTCAAAGGGGAGCCTATTGTGCTTGAGTATAATGTACGTTTTGGTGATCCTGAATGTGAGGAGTTAATGCCATTGCTTAAATCACCGGCATCTGAACTTTTTTATAAAGCGGCTATAGGCGATCTTAAAAGTGCTCAAATTGCTTTTCATAATAAGTATGCAGTAGGGGTTGTGATGGCAAGTAAAGATTATCCTTATAAAAGTACGCCACCAGCAGAGATCATAGTAGATGATATTTACCATGAAGAGCTTCAAGAAAATGCCCATATCTCTTATGCAGGTGTTTCTCGGGGCGAAGATGGGAAGCTTTATGCGACTGGGGGAAGGGTCCTGGTGTGCGTAGGTGTAGGTGATAGCATTAAAGAGGCACAAAAACGTGCTTATATGCTGGTAGGGCAAGTCCATTTCGCTGGGAAGCAATGTCGGACCGATATTGCGTATCAGGCACTTTAGGAAGCGCAATGCCTGAAAAGATCTCTTTGCCTATTGCAAATACTTCAAAGAGGATAAGTGCCTTTGTGATTGATGATATGGTCATTTCAGTTTTTTTGATGGTTATTTTTTTCGATCAATTAAGTGCTTTGTTTTCCAATATCAGCGTATTAGATGAAGAGACAGTCGCAACACTTAATTATTTTTTTGCAGAGAA
This sequence comes from Pseudomonadota bacterium, assembly GCA_041163845.1. GTDB lineage: Bacteria > Campylobacterota > Campylobacteria > Campylobacterales > Sulfurovaceae > Sulfurovum. The sequence goes on from JBEAQM010000068.1 coordinate 1,909, forward strand.
TATAGGGGTGATTTTCACCATTAAAATTCTTTATCATACCCTTTTTGTATGGCAAAATGGGATGACATTGGGTAAATATTTGATGAAAATTAAAGTGATTGATTTAGAAACAAAGTCACATCCTAGCTTGCCTAAAGCATTTCTGCGTGCTATCCTTAGGATAGGAAGTGAAGTACTTTTTTATATTGGTTTTTTGATCGCTTTTTTTACCCCATTAAGACAAACCATGCATGATAAATTTGCAAACTGTGTTGTGATTCATGACTAAATTATTTTTTGTTTGTTTCTCTTTTTTAGTTGTCAGTCCTCAGATTTCTTGGGCTGCTTTTGAAAAAAACAAGATTGAAATTGTGGCAAAGAACGTCGATGCTGTGGAGAATACCTTTGAGGCAAAAGATGATGTCGTCATTTATTACGATGATGCTATAATTAAAGCTTCTTCGGCTTTTTTTAATAAAAAAGAGAAACGTCTTATCATTGATGGTGACATCGAAATGATAGGATATCAAGGCAATAAAGTACATACGGATCATCTTGAGATAGATACCACACACAAAGAAGTAACCTTCCAAAAACTTTTTTTAATGAGTAAAAATGATATCTGGCTCATTTCTAGTAAAGGGAAGAAAAAAAAAGATACCTACCGCCTAGAAAGATCTATGATCTCAAGCTGTGATATAGAAAATCCTCTTTGGAAAATTATTTTTGATCACTCTATTTATGATAGCAATGCAGAGCAAATGAAAGTATATGATGCGACGATGTATTTATGGGATTTTCCTATTTTATATACCCCTTATCTCTCTTTTTCTACCAATAAGGAGAGAAGGTCTGGATTGCTCTTTCCGTCATTTGGTTCAGCATCAAGTGGGGGATTCTTTTTCGAGCAGCCTATCTTTTGGGCAGTTTCAAAAAGTATGGATGTTGAATTTATCCCTCAAATTAGAACATTAAGAAGTGTTGGATTGTACAGTAAATTTCGTTTTGTTGATTCTCCTCATTCTAGAGGAAATATCACCACAGGGTATTTTAAAGACAATCAAACGTATGTGCAAGAGCATAACTTACTCAATGATAGTCATTATGGTATTGGTTTTGATTATGATACTTCTGAAGTTTTTTCACATTATTTTCATCGTAATGTTTCAGATGGTTTTTATCTGTCTGCTACCTATCTAAATGACATAGATTACCTCAACCTTCAAAGAGGCTCAGGGGTCACAGATGCTTTGTTTGGTTTATCTCCTCTACAAGAATCTAAGGCGAATTATTATATTCAAAATAGTGATTACTATGGTGGGGTGAATATCAAATATTTTATTGATACGACTGCAAATGCAAGACAAGATGAGACACTGCAAACGTTACCTTCTATACAGTTGCATCGGTATCTAAGCCATCTTTTTGTAGATAATCTCACATATAGCGTTGATATGCATTTGAATAATTTTTTCCGACAAACTGGTGCGACTATGACTCAAGCGGAATTTAAAATTCCTGTAGAGTATACCACCTCTTTTTTCGATGACTATTTGAATCTCTCTTTGGGAGAAGAGATCTATTATAGTAAATATTTTTTTGGTAATCAGGAGTATCTTTATGATCAATTTCAATACTCTAGTACCATTCATAAAGTCAATCTATTTACCGATTTGACTAAAAAGTATGATACCTTTGTCCATGTGTGGCAACCCTTTATAGAATATACAGATCCTGCTACAGAAAATCAACTTCCAGTTCATTTTTCGCAATTAAGCGATGATCAACAAAATCTATTTTCGGTTGGATTACCTGAGCAAAAGTATGCGCTAGGATTTAATCAATATTTTTATAATGATAATGCAGAATTGAAGTTTTATCAAAGGATTAAACAAGACTATTATCCAAAACGACTCTATCAGTGGGCGAATATCAGTAATGAAATGCAGTATAACTGGTCTAAATGGAGTTTGTATAGCTCTGTAATATATGCCAATGCATTTAACACATTTAGAGAATCTACCAATAGTATTTCACTCAATGAAGAGGCGTATAGATTTACCCTAGGGCACACCTATAAGAAAATTTTACCCGATTCAACCATTGGTGAAGTCGAAGCAAATAGTGTGAATGTCTCTACTGCTTATATTGTGAATAAAAGAGTTTCGTTAAATGCTGGATTCATCTATGACCTTGACAATAGTGCAAACAATCAATGGAATATTGGCGGAGATTA
>JBEAQM010000069.1:0-7953 GCA_041163845.1 Pseudomonadota bacterium
AGCTGTTTGAAAGAGTTGGTAAAATGGGTATCAAACTCATAGAGTGCCCCTTTTTGGTGTGGATTTTCCCCATAACGTGTTTGAAATGCTTTTTTACCTGTGATAAACTGATACGCACCAAATCCATCATTAAACCGTTTGTTCATATAGTTTGCAATCATACTATCGTACGCCGCGGTATGTTCAAAAGCCTTGATCATCAATCCACGTCTAAACGTAAGATCATCGCTCTTTGTTTCGATCGCTTCAAGTACTGCTTCATAATCAGATACATCTGTTACGATGAGTACATCATTAAAGTTCTTCGCTGCAGAACGGACCATCGTAGGTCCACCAATATCGATGTTTTCAATAATCTCTTCGAAATCATCTGTTCGCTCTATGGTTGCTTTGAATGGATAAAGGTTCACACAGACAAGATCAATCCCTTCTACCCCAAGCTCTTTGGCTTGTGCAACATGTCCTGCATCTGCTCTTTTATGCAAAATTCCTCCATGGACATAAGGGTTAAGTGTCTTTACACGTCCCTCGAAACACTCAGGAAATTTCGTCACTTCATCGATCTCTATCACTTTTACCCCTGCCCCTGAAAGTGTTTTATAGGTTCCCCCCGTAGAGACAATCTCCCAGCCTAGTTTCTCTAACCCTTTTGCAAAGGCAACAATATTCTGTTTATCACTTACACTTAATAATGCTCTCATTCTCTCTCTTTATGTTTTATAAATCTTGGTCTATGGTTCTGACAAATGTATTAAAATACACATCTTTTACTTTCTCTAAAGAAAGTGCTACATCATTCACTTTGACATTATCGCCACCAACAAGTCCTATATTTTGCACTTTCAGTCCTAATGCTTCTGCCATCTGCATCACTGCTTGTACCTTCGAAGGATCTACTTCTAAAATAGCTCTACTTTGTGATTCATCGAAGATATCTCTACTCTTATCTAAACCAATATTCGCTGTCACACCTTTGGATGAAACGGCTGCCATTTTAGAAAGGGCGATGGCGATACCACCCACATTGACATCTTTGGCTGCACTTAAAAGCCCTTTTTTGTTCGCTTCTATTACAAGCTCCCAGAGTGCCAATTCTGTTTTGTACTCCAACGAAGGGGCTACTCCCACTGTTTGACCATGCAATGCCTTAACATAAAGTGAACCACCAAACTCCCCTTTGGTCTCTCCTACCAAAAGAAGTACATCTCCCTCATTTTGAAATGATGAAGGAAGTACTTTATTTTGGTCTTCATTGAGTCCTACCATCGCGATAGCAGGTGTAGGGAACACAGATACCCCATTGGTTTCATTATAAAGCGATACGTTTCCGCTGACGACGGGTGTATGAAGCGCCAAACAGGCTTCCTTGATCCCTTCACACCCTTGTGCAAACTGCCACATTACTTCAGGATTTTCTGGATTACCATAGTTAAGACAGTCGGTGATAGAAAGCGGTCTTGCGCCAGACATGGCTACGTTACGTCCAGACTCGACTACCGCAAGTGCAGCCCCTTTTTTCGGATCGATATAACAATAGCGAGGGTTACAGTCCGCACTCATCGCCAATGCTTTACCATTCTCTTTAATACGAATCGAAGAAGCATCTAGGCTACCTGGTGCTTTCGTAGTGTTAGTCTGAACCATAGAATCGTATTGGTTATAAACCCATGCTTTATCTGACACTTCGATATGGGCAAGTAACCTCTCATACGCTTCTTGATCTGCAACTGCATTAAAATCATCAACTCCCTTGGCATTTACTTCGTCTAGATACTTTGGTCTAGATACAGGTCTATCTAAGATAGGTGCTTCTTCACTCACTGGAGCGATAGGCATATCAGCACATTTCTCTCCATGCCAGAAAAGTTCCATTCTAGCAGTATCTGTTACTTCACCGATCACGGCTACATCAAGATCCCATTTTTCGAAGATCTCGATAATCGCTTGTTCGCTCCCTTGCTTGGCACAAATAAGCATACGCTCTTGCGACTCTGAAAGCATAAAATCATACGGCGTCATCCCCTCTTCTCTTGCTGGGACTTTATCGAGGTGCATGATAAGCCCTGCTCCTGTTTTACCCGCCATTTCAAATGACGATGAAGTGAGCCCCGCTGCACCCATATCTTGGATCCCGACGACATGGTCGGTTTTAAAAAGCTCTAAACATGCTTCAAGAAGAAGTTTTTCTGTAAATGGATCTCCCACTTGTACGGTAGGACGAAGTGATTTTGACTCTTCGGTAAATGAGTCAGAACTCATTACCGCACCACCCAAACCATCACGCCCTGTTTTAGACCCTACATACATCACTGAGTTTCCTACTCCAGAAGCTACCCCGAGGAAAATCTCATCTGCTTTTACCAAGCCTAAAGAGAACGCATTCACCAAAATATTTCCATTATAACTCTCATCAAAACTCACTTCGCCACCAATGGTCGGAACTCCCATACAGTTACCGTATGAGCCTATACCATCGACTACACCATGGACAAGGTGTCTTTGATATTTGGCGATATCACTTTTGCCTTGTACTGTACCAAAACGCAATGCATTTAAATTGGCTACTGGTCTAGCACCCATGGTAAAGATATCTCTCAAGATTCCTCCCACACCAGTTGCAGCACCTTGAAATGGCTCGATAAATGATGGATGATTATGACTCTCCATTTTAAATACAGCTGCCATACCATCACCAATATCAATCACACCAGCATTCTCTCCTGGACCTTGGATCACCCAAGGTGCCTCTGTAGGAAATCCCTTAAGGTATTTTCTACTCGATTTATACGAACAGTGTTCAGACCACATTGCTGAAAAAATTCCGATCTCAACGATATTAGGGTGACGCCCTTCTAAAATACGTACGATCTCTTGATATTCTGGTTTGGAAAGCTTATGGTTTTTTAAAACTTCATCTAAATTTTCGATTGGTTGTGACATAGGTAAAAGTGTCCTTTAAAGCGCTAAAATAAGAGCTTTATTCTACACAAAAAGTACTAAATAAGTGATAAAAAGGTAGAATAAATCACTTCATATTTAAAGGCTTTCTATGGATCAAATTTTACAAATGTTACTACTCCAACAAAAACTCAATGATGCAACCAATGGTGAAGGTTGGGAAAATGGGGTGACAAAAAATGGGAAATTGATCGATTGGAAACGGTGCACCTATCTAGAGTGTGCAGAGCTTATCGAATCTTACCCATGGAAACACTGGAAAAATATTGATGCGGAACCCGATTATGCAAATATTAAAATAGAAGCTGTAGATATCTGGCATTTCATCATGTCTGAGGCACTCGTAGCCTACAAACAACAAAATCTTGGAAACATCGAAGCTTTAGCAAGTAAAATATCGAAGCTTTCAAATTATAACTCGTTCACCAAAGAGGTGATCTCAACGACAAAAAACCATTACGAACAAATTCAAGTCGTAGAAATACTGATCCAGCGCCTTTTTTGTAATGCCTCTATTGAAGAAGTTTTAGAAGCTTTTATTGATATAGCTATGCAATCTGGGCTCAATCTAGAGGCTCTCTATCAGCTCTATGTGGGAAAAAATATCCTGAATCAATTTAGACAAGATCATGGATACAAAGAGGGAACTTACCAAAAGATTTGGGGAGGTCAAGAAGATAATGTAATGATGCAAGGGATCCTAGAAAAGGAAAAAGAGATTACCCCAGATGGACTTTATAAGGCACTAGAAAGTGCCTACCCTAAAGGATAATTTTTACTCTATCTCTCTTGTCAAATCTTGTTTGACAATTTCTTTACCATAGACACTTACTTTAGTGGCGATACGTATGTTTTTCATACTTTCATATCCACACTCTTCTTTGCATTTGATGGTCCCTATAAGATAATATTCTCCAGATGGGACACCGAAGAATGAGAAACGCCCCTGCGTATCAGATGCCGTAAATTTCAAATAATTAAATAGCCTTGCATCCGCTTTTTTCATCTCTGTATTGGCTAAATAACTCTCTTCATACCACTGTTCAGAATAGCTTGTCACGGGGTTAAGATATAATCTTGTATTTTCCCCTAACACATGTTGACCACTTGGAGTAGTTAAATAAATTGTACCTTTAATCGTCCCTTTACCAAGTTTTTTCAACACAACATATTCAGCTTCTGGAAATGGAATACGTGGTAGCTTATTTGCCTCTTCTTGCTCTGAAATCATCATTTCAGTCTCAGTAAGATTTTCACTTGACATATCCATATCATCTGCACTGTGGCTATTCCAATAACCCGCAGGGATATGCACCTCAGGCTGAGTACATCCAGTCAATGAAAGTGCCCATAATGACGACACCATAAGAATCAACACTTTTTTTAACATTTTAGAAAAACCTTTTTTATTCATTTTTTGAATTATACACGATTCTCTTTATAAGAAAAACATGATGCTACTTCCCCAAACAAAATTCACCAAACATTTTATCTAAAATCTCTTCACTATTGTAGGGTTTAGAGATCGATGAAATTGATTTGACTGCTTCTTGAAGATGGTAAGAAAAAAACTCTAGTTCTCCCTGCATCAAAGGGTGTTTTGCCTCTTGGATAGACGCTTTTGCTTCGGTCACAGCTTCTATCTGCCTTGCAGAGATAAGCATCAGCTCTTCCCCTTCACCTATCGTGTCGAGGAGCATTTCTAATTTCTGTGTTAAAACTATAAAAGCCTTTTTTGCACTTACTTCTATAGTATCGTAACACGCGAGCTTTTGCTTGTCAAATCGATTTTCCAAATCACCCTTATTCAGTGCAACAACGATATGTTTCTCTTTGATCTGTTCAAGAATCGATAGAATTTTATCATCTTCTTGATCAAAAGGACGGCTTTGGTCAAACAACGCGATAATCACATCTGCATCATCAACAGAAGCCAGAGAACGCTCTATCCCAATCTTCTCAATCGTATCCTCTGACTCTCTAATCCCTGCCGTATCAATAAGACGGATAATATGAGACCCAATGCGAACTTGCTCTTCTATGGTATCTCTGGTTGTTCCCGCAATATCACTCACGATTGCCCTATCATAGGCAAGGAGTGCATTGAGTAATGAGCTTTTCCCGACATTAGGTTTGCCAATGATGGCGACCTTAAAGCCTTCTATTAACCCTCTTCTTCTATGGCTTGCATCGACAATCTGATCCATTTGCACTATCAACGTATCAAGTTGATTTTGAATGGAGTGCATAATATCATCCGGAATATCCTCTTCCGCATAATCGATCATCACTTCAGAATACGCCAATGATTTTAAAAGTGCTTCCCGGCTTTCATCTACAAACGTTTTGAGTTCACCTTTCATCTGCTTTGCCAAAATTTTGGCAGCATCCACACTTTTGGCTTCGATAAGCTTAGAGATCGCTTCTGCTTCGGTGAGATCTATCTTGCCATTGAGAAAAGCACGTTTTGAAAACTCACCTGGCACGGCAAGTCTTACACCGTATGACACAATCGTATCGAGTATCTCTTGCGCAACGATCATTCCTCCATGACACTGAAACTCTACGATCTCTTCGCCCGTAAAACTATAAGGTGCTGCAAAATAGATCATAATTGCTTGATCGATAAGGTTTTGTTGGTGATTATAAAGGGAGGTCAAATGTGCGTAACGTGGCTTAATCGTCTCTAAATGGGAAATTTTTTTCGCTATCTCTAAAGCACTATCTCCACTCACTCTTATGATAGAGATAGAAGAAACACCATGCGCAGTTGCAATGGCAGCAATGGTATTATGCATTGGATTTAACATGGTTAAATTCGTTGACTACCACAAACTTTTCACCCGCTTTTCCTGTCTTCACTGCCACATATTTATCGGGAAAAACTTCACGTAACTGTTCTAAAGCGATTTGAACTAAAATCCCATTTAAAGAACGTGTTTTCCCTTTGCCAAATTTTTTAACATTTTCGATTACAGGTTTAATATAGTTACGTATCATCTCTTGTTGTGTCGTCAAAAACTCAGCGATCTCTAACTTGATGAAAAGTTCATATTTCACATAAAGCCAATTAAATAACATATAAGAGAGTGCATTGTAGCGATATCCTTCTTTCCCTATGAGGAGCGCTGCATCTTCACCATCAATAAAAATAAGTGCTGTATTGTCGATGACATCCACTTCGATCACATCGATATCAAAACACGAATGGGAAAAAAGTTCTTTAAGTTGATCCTCTATCAGCAATGCCAACTCATCATAAATAACACTCGTTTGGGTAGTCACTTCAAAAAAACCATTAACGATAGGATTATCTTCGATAGATGTTTGAGGCTTTACCTCTATCGCTTCAACCTCTTGAGGATCTATTATCGATGCTTCAGATAAAGATGTAGAAGGTGTTTGATTCTTCTTTTTCTTTTTTTGAACAGTGGCGACAATAATCGCATTTTTTTTCAACAAACCAAAAATGCCATGAGAGGGGTACTGAATCACTTCATATTGAAGTTCAGAAATTGAGCATTCTAACAAATGAGAAGCTTTTTCGTAAGCCTCTTCAAGTGTTTTTGCTTCAACCCTTTTCATTTCACTTGATCCTTATTATTTTTTATGTGCTGCAATTTCTACAGCTTTATGTTTTTGATACATGCTATTGATGAAATATTGTTGTCCGATCGTAAAAAGGTTATTCACTAACCAATAAAGCACCAATCCAGACGGAAAATAAACAAAGAAAATTGTCATGATTACTGGAAACCACTTAAAGATTTTCTCTTGCATTGGGTCTGTGAAATTACTTGGTGTGATCTTTTGCTGGAACCACATTGAAACACCCATAAGAATAGGCAATACAAAATAAGGATCCATCACTGCCAAATTATCAATCCACAACATCCAACTAGCACCTTGTAGTTCATCTGCATTAAGAAGTACACGATACAACGCAAAGAATACTGGAATCTGTAAGATTAATGGTAAACATCCACCCATTGGGTTTGCTCCATGTTTTCGGTAGAGCTCCATCATCTGTGCATTCATCTTCGCTGGATCACTTTTGTATTTCTCTCTGAGCTCTTTCATCTTAGGAGCAAGGTCTTTGAGCTTCTGCATAGACATCATCCCTTTATAAGAAAGAGGGAAAAGTACCAATTTCACCAATAATGTAAAGAGGATAATCGCCCATCCCCAGTTACCCACATGGTCATTCAACCAAAGCAATACTTTAAAAAATGGTTTTGCTAAGAAAGAGAACCATCCAAATTCGATTGCATCGGTTAATTCTGGATTAATCGCTTTTAGGATTTTGTTCTCTTTTGGTCCAATATATCCATGAAGTGTCAACTCATTTTGACCTTGCACAAAAAGGAGTGGATCCCCATTGGTTTCTTTAAAAATAGAAGCATTCATTCCTTTTTCAAAATCAAAGAACATCGATGCAACATATCTATCAAACGCTGAAACAATTTTAGCTTTTGGAAATTTTTCATACCCTTCAGCATCACCATCTTCTACTGTAGTAATAATCCCATCTTCACCTTTAACCAATGCACCTCTTACAAGCATATATTTTGACTGATCCGCCATAGGTCTATGTCCAGGTGTAATGAAATAAGGAGTCGCTCCAGAAGTAGAAAAAGTGACATCATAAGCACCTGTTGGCATAATCGTAATTTCTTTAGTCACCGTCATAGAAGAGAGTGATTGCGTAAGGATCACTTTCACAGGCTGATCTTGAAGTGCTATCTCTTTTTCACCTTGATTTACATATCCAACCTTGAACGCATCTTGATTAATCGCTGTATCAGAAAATCTTACTTCAAGTGGTTTCACCATAGAAGCATTAAACAGTTTTAAATTATGCCCTTCTTGATCGTGGTATTTAGCCTCAAGTAATTCCATTTGTGAGATACGCCCAAACTGATCTATTGTGACGATGAAACGATCAGATTTTATAATCGCGATTGCTTTTGTATCCGATGCTTCAGGTGCAGCTAC
>JBEAQM010000070.1:0-3737 GCA_041163845.1 Pseudomonadota bacterium
GTTAGTGCCAAAAAAAAGGATACTGCTAACAAGTAAAGTGACTACGAGTAACGGATATTTGAGTATCACCCTTTGGTAGAGCATGTAAAGCATCATAGACCTTTATGATTGGATCAAGTTAGAGTGAGTCTATGAGTTGAGCCATAGATTTCTCTTTTAAAAATTCAGCAAATTGTTTACGATAGGTTTGAATGAGACTCACGCCGATTAATTCTACATCATAGATCGCCCAATCGTTGTTCTTTTTTTTGTAAAAGAGATACACTACTTTATAGGTGTCGTCAATCCCTACGATCTCTGCTTCGACTGTAATACGGTTACTTTTGACTTTATTCATTTTTTCAATTGTAACGGTTTGGTTATTATAGAGTTTAAGTTTATCAAGATAAGAGAGTTTTATCTTATTTGCAAACGCAGCAATAAAGGCTTTTTTCTCTTTAGCAGAAATATTTTTCCACGCTCGTCCAAGACTGATTTGAGACATGATCGCATAGTCAAATACTTGATCTATGATGGCAATATTTTTCACTTTTTTTTGTTCATCTGAAAGTGATTTGTCTTTAAGGGTGGCAAGCACTTCTTTGACTTTTTGATCCATGAATGATTGGATCTGGTTTTCCTCTACGGCATTTAAAGTGAGGGTAAACAGAGATAAAAATATGAATGTTGTTTTTAGTATGTTTCGCATCGGTTATTCCTTGATTTGTGCTTCTCGTTTTTGTGCATAAGTATCTCGTAAAAATGGGTAAAGATCAAGCGCATCTTTTTTGAAATCTTCATATTTTCCCAAGTTAAGTGAGGTTTTATTGGTCGTAATGACAGTACTAATTGCTACATTTTGCTCACCATTTTTTGGTAGTTTATACGACTGTGATGTGCCAGTATAGGTGAGTGGAGAGAGATACCAATCTGCTGTCATTCCTACTGAGTCTCTGAGGTTAGATGGTCCCATCAACGGTAGAACGATAGGGAATCCAGCCCCTACACCATAATATCCCAATGTCTGTCCGAAGTCTTCTTCGTGAGATGCCAGATGAAGCACATCTGTCGCAGGGTCGAATAATCCCCCTATACCGATCGTTGAGTTTACAATAAAGCGTTCACATTCTTCTGCTGTATAGGCAAATTTTCCTTGTAATATCGTGTTGGTAAAGCGAACAGGAAAAGTAATGTTATCTATAAAATTTGAAATGCCTAGACGCACTGGCTGCGGGATAATGTATCCGTAGGTTTTTGCAATAGGATTGAGTGCATAGATAAAAAAAGTATCGTTGATTGAAGTCATCACTCTGTTGTAAGGGGCAAGCGGATCGATCTCCTCCTCTTCTTCTACAAACTCTTCGTCAAAAGATTCGAATCCATTTTCATCTGACTGGGGAGTGATTTGGGATGGAATGGGTGTTGTTTTTTTTGTATTACACCCTTGCAATACAAAAAATGGTAATAGGATCAAAACCAACACTTTTAATTTCACAATCAACCTTCATTTTAATATTTTTTTGAATTTTAAAAGCGGTATTATAGCCAAAAAGATGTCATATTCTTGTCATATTATTCAAAGAATTCTCTTTAATCGTTTAAGTTGTATGGTTTTAACCATTGTCTATTACAAAGTTGGTTAGAATATTAGAGATACCTAACTGTAAACAAGGATATAAAATAGATGAAAGTATTATTGATAAAAGAGGTCAAATCACTGGGAAAAGCAGGTGAGATCAAAGAGGTTAAAGATGGTTATGGACAAAACTTTTTGATAGGTAAAGGGCTGGCAAAACTCGCAACTCCTGATGTGGTAGAACAATGGAAAGCAGAACAAGAAACGCTTGCAAGAAACCTTAGGGATGAGTTGTCGCGACTTGAAGCAGAGAAGATTACTTTAGAAAAAACGATCGTTCGTATCGAAAAGGCATCTGCTCCTGTTGGGATTCAAGGATCAGTGGGGAATGGGGATATCGCACATGCGATTGAAGCACAGCTCAACATTGAACTGGATAAAAAACATATTGATCTTAAAAAAGCGATCAAGACGACAGGTATCCATGAAGTGGATGCCAAACTCGGACACGGCATTCATGCGACACTTAAAGTAGAAGTAGTAGGGGTGTAGTGATGTTTGATGCCACCACGATACTAGGCTATAAAGCAGAGGGTAAGGCGGTTATAGGAGGTGATGGGCAGGTGACATTTGGGAATACGATTTTAAAAGGAAATGCCACCAAGATACGTACACTGTATGAAGGAAAAATTCTTGCAGGGTTTGCAGGAAGTACGGCAGATGCGTTTACTCTTTTTGATATGTTTGAAGGGATATTGGCAGAGAAGAGAGGTGATTTGTTTAAATCGGTGATAGGGTTTTCAAAGCTATGGCGTAAAGACAAGCATTTACGTCAACTAGAAGCGATGATGATCGTTTTAAATACTGAGCATCTATTTATCCTCTCTGGGACTGGAGATGTGGTAGAGCCTGAAGATGGGAAGATCGCAGCGATAGGTTCAGGGGGCAACTATGCACTATCTGCTGCGCGTGCCTTAGACAAACATACCGATATGGCACCTGGAAAATTGGTAGAAGAGTCACTCAAGATCGCAGGAGAACTTTGTATCTATACCAATACCAATATTAAAATTTTAGAATTGTAAGGATGTACGTGTGGAGAATCTAACCCCTCAAGAGATCGTTACGTATCTTGATAAATATGTCATAGGGCAAGATGAGGCTAAACGAACAATCGCTGTAGCATTGAGAAACCGGTATAGACGGATGCAACTTAGCCCCCAAATGCAAGAAGATGTAACCCCGAAAAATATTTTGATGATCGGTAGTACAGGTGTTGGAAAGACCGAGATCGCAAGACGATTGGCAAAGATGATGAATCTCCCTTTTATCAAGGTAGAAGCAAGCAAATATACTGAAGTGGGATTTGTGGGACGTGATGTCGAATCGATGATTCGTGATTTAGCTGCTACCGCGATGACACTTGTGCGTGAGAGTGAGAATGAAAAAAATAAAGAGAAGATAGAAAATTATATCGAAAACAAAATCATCGAACAGCTCCTTCCACCGCTCCCCTCTGGGGCGACTGAGCAAAAGAAAGAAGAGTATGATCGCTCTTTACTCCGTATGCAGGAGAAATATGCCAAAGGTGAACTCGATCATCTCAAAGTCAAAGTGCATATCCCTAATCATCCTACAATGTCTGAAGATGGACTACCCCCTCAAATGATACAAGTGCAAGAATCTATCATTAAAGTCTTAGGTGGTATGGGGAAGAAGGGTACCGAAAAAGAGGTAAGTGTCAAAGAGGCAAAGAAAATTTTAGAAGCCGAAGCGAGTGAAAAATTACTCGATGAGGAAGAGCTCAAAACGCTCGCACTTGAGAAGGTAGAAAAAGGGGGAATCGTTTTTCTGGATGAGATCGATAAAATCGCTGTATCATCCACTTCACAAAGCAGGCAAGATCCAAGCAAAGAGGGGGTGCAAAGAGATTTGCTCCCTATTGTTGAGGGATCGACAGTGCATACGAAATTGGGGATGGTCAATACCGATCATATCCTTTTTATCGCAGCAGGGGCATTTCATGTCAGCAAACCAAGCGATTTAATGCCTGAACTTCAAGGGCGTTTTCCTTTGCGCGTAGAGCTCAATAGTTTAGATGAGCAGACCCTTTATCGTATCTTGACAGAGCCTAAAAATGCATTGATTAAACAATATATAGCATTGATGCAAGTCGAAGAAG